>DLUF01000093.1 GCA_002742765.1 Sulfurospirillum sp. UBA12182
TATAATAGGTCTTTAAAATCTTTTTTAGAAATCGACTATTATCCAGAAAATTCTCTCAAAAAATATTTGGATCTCTATCTTTTTGAGATTTTTGATACTCTTAATAAATCAGACTACTTGCAATATCTACATAATGGAAATTTTACACAAAATGATATAGAACGTTATACAAAACACAATCTACGAGCCATAATCAATGCTTTAACTTTCGATGATAAACAATTTTTATTAGATGCTTTTGAATTTGTATATAGAGTTTATCGTAGTAGAAAAATTGATTTAGAACTAATGCTCAAAATTTACTCTGCTTCAATAAATAGTGCTTATAGAATTTTTTCTATCGCTGATGCTAAAGCAATGGAAAAAATTTTTATATTTTTAGAAAAAATGCATTCTCAGCTAATTTTAGATTCAGAAAAACCAAAAACTTCTCTTAATCCAGAAGATTTTTTCTATAATGAACAAAAAAAGCTTTATGAATTAGTCTTAGAATCAAAGGTAGAAGAAGCAACACAATTTTCTTTTGATTTTCTTCAAAAGCATGGTTTAGATATATATACTTACCAAATCATGCGAACTGTTATGTCTCAGATTGGATATGATTGGGAAGAAAATAAGATTACTTATGCTAAAGAGCATTTAGTGTCATCTCTTTTTGAAAATATACTAGAAAAATTTTTACTACCTAAAAATCAAGAAGAGAGTAAAAAATCCTCTATCTTGATACTTACACCACCTAGTGAACACCATGGCTCAGGAGCTAAAGCTCTTGCAAAAATTTTGAATGCAAATGGAATGTATACTACTTTACTTGAGTCTCAAAGAGATATTCAAAGTATCATTTCTCAAATAACTCTTGATAATCCAAAAATCTTAGCAATTTCTGTAACTTTGCCTAATAATCTTTATGAAGTAAATGAATTGATATTTGAAATCAAAAATCATCTTTCAAATATCAATTTAAAAATTGCCGTTGGAGGACAGGCTCTTGAGTACCTAAAAGAACCCTCTTTTTCAATAGGAGCAGATGCTTGTTTACACTCCCCTAATGAAGCCTTAGAGATTTTTAGCAAATGGCTAGGACGTTCCTAATGGCTACTCCATCTCAAGTCTCATTAAGTACATCTCTTCACCATCTATAACTTCAAGATTCCCTTGACAAGTAGGACAGATAAAAACATTTTCTTTAAGAGTGAATTGTTTATTGCAGTCTTGACATTTGACTATCAAATCTTGCATATTCATAACAAACAAAGCCCCATCACACATAGTCTTTTCTTTAAAAGTGTTAAATGCTGTTTCTAAAAGATGGGGCTCAATCCCACTTAATTTTCCTATCTTTACCTCTACTTTAGTGATTTTTGTAGCATTGTTTTTTCTAGCATTTGCTTCACATAAATCTAACAATGAATTAACAATCGAAAACTCGTGCATTAACAAATCCTTGGCAATAACTCACCTTTTGGTGGTTCTAAAAAGCGACTACTTCCCCAAGCAGAATGAAGAATAACTCTGTTTTTATACTTATCAGTAACTTTTCCTATCAAAGAAGCTTTTTTTGTCTCTTCAAATTTATGTAAAATGTTCAAAACTTTCTCTTCTTCACCTTCTTGAACACAGATTACCATTGTTCCTTCATTAGCAAACTCATATGGTTCAAAACCAAGCATTTCGCAAACACCTTTTACTTCATTGGCAACAGGAATTTTTTCTTCTTCTATCTCTAAACAAACATTTGAAGCTTCTGCCCATTCGTTTAAAACAGCACTCAAGCCACCTCTTGTTGCATCTCTGTATGCAGCTACTTTAACACCCGCTTTTATAAGAGCTTCAACAGGTTTCCATAAAGATGCACAATCTGTCTTTAGCTCAGTTTCAAGTTCGATATCTTCACGTCTAGCCAAGATACAAGCACCGTGATTTCCTACTTCATTAGAAACGATTAGGGATTGATTTGGTTTGAGATTATGCGCAGATATCCCCTCTACAACGATTTCACCGACCCCTGAAGTATTGATAAAAAGTCCATCAACACCACCTTTTGGAACAACTTTAGTATCTCCTGCAACGATTTTGACACCACTTTTACTCATCTCTTCTTTCATGCTTATAACGATACTTTCTAAATCATCAAAACTAAAGCCCTCTTCTATCATAAAAGAACAAGTAAGATATTTTGGTTGAGCACCCATCATAACAAGGTCGTTTACAGTTCCAGCAATAGCAAGTTTTCCTATGTTCCCACCGTTAAAAAACAAAGGGCTTACAGTAAAAGAATCTGTTGTAAAAGCTATTTTTGTTGTATTCATCTCAAGGGCAGCTGCATCTTCCATTTTTAGAAGTATTTCATTTTCAAAATGTTTAAAAAACAGCTCTTTTATGAGTGAGCTTGTCTCTTCCCCACCGCCACCATGGGATAAAAGTATCTTTTTACTCATTATGCACCTTTCTTTGACAATTTACCGTATTTGAAGTAAGCAGAACATGCTCCTTCACTTGAAACCATACATGAACCCATAGGATTACTTGGTGTACAAGCTTTTCCGAAAACTTTACAATCATATGGCTTTGCTAATCCTTTTAAGATGCTACCGCAAATACATAATTTATGGTCATCTAACTCTTGTGTTGGAAGAAACTCTTTAAACACAACTTCTGCGTCCATATGAGCAAATTGGTCTTTTAGTTTTAAAGCACTCTTTGGAATATCACCGATACCTCTCCATCTAAAATGTTCTCTTTGTTCCATAAATCTTGCTATAAGTTCTTGTGCTTTGAGATTACCCTCACGACTTACAGCTCTTGTGTATTGATTATCTACAAATCTCTCAGTACCAGCGTTAAACTGTCTTATAATTCTAAGAATAGACTCCATAACATCTGTCGGTTCAAATCCTGCAACAGATATAGGAGTACCATACTTTTGCACGATAGGCTCGTATATCTTATAACCTGTAATAACACTTACATGTGAAGGTCCTAAAAAAGCATCTATCTTTGCATCGCCTCCACTCATGATAGCATCAACAGGCTCTGGTACTGTCACATGGTTTATATGAAAAAATACATTTTTTATATCTTCTTTGAGAACTATCTCAACCAAAGCAGCACTCATAGGAGTCGTTGTTTCAAAACCTATCGCAAAAAAGACAACATTTTTCTCAGGATTTTCTTTTGCTATCTTTATAACATCTAAGGGAGAGTACAAAGAACGGATATCTTTTCCTTCTGCTCGAAGTTTTTGTAAACTTGTTTGACTTCCAGGTACTCTTATCATATCTCCTAAAGTAGCTAAGATTGTATTTGGCATACTTGCCAATGCGATAGCATGGTCAATCCTCTCTTTTGGCATTATACATACAGGACAACCAGGTCCATGAACAAAGTTTATCTCTTCGGGTAAAATTTGTGGTAATCCAAACTTCATTATGGTATGAGTATGTCCCCCACAAACTTCCATGATGTTTATAGGACGACTTACCTCTTTTTTTATCACCGCTGCTAAAGCTTTTATATGTTCTGGATTACGAAATGAGGTTATTAGATCTATTTCAGGTTGCATAATTTACATTTCCCTCATCTTCGTCAATCTCTCCTTCTCTCATCTGCTTTGCAATTTCATCGTATATTCGTAAACTCTCCTCAGCCTCTTCTTTGCTTATTTTGTTCATAGCAAATCCAACATGAATAAGTACATAATCACCAACATAAACAGGTTCAGGGATAAGATCTAAAGTAACTTGTCTTTTCACACCTAAAGTATCTACTGTCGCATAATTATTTTCGTCAATCTCTACGACTTTTGATGGTATTGAAAGGCACATATATCCCTCCTTATCTTAGAGATTTTTTCATTTTGAGATAATTAACCCACTGATCAATTCCCTTGCCACTTTTACTGTCAATCTCAATTACATCAACTTTAGGGTTTAATTTTCTTGCTTCTTTTATAGCTTTTTGTATATCAAAGTCAAAATGAGGTAATAAGTCACATTTAGTTATGAGCAACAAATCAGCCGCTCTAAACATCACTGGATATTTTGCAGGTTTATCATCACCTTCAGGGACTGAGAGTAAAACTACATTAAAATGTGTCCCAACATCGTAACTTGCTGGACAAACTAGATTTCCAACATTTTCAACAAAAACAACATCTAATCCATCAATTGGCAAATGATGTAGCCCATCATGTACCATGTGAGCATCCAAATGACAAGCCTGTCCTGTTGCGATTTGATGTGCTGGTGCTCCTTTGGCGATAATTCTATCTGCATCTTGATTTGTCTCTAAATCACCCTCTATCACCCCTAGTTTAATCCCTCCATGATCGATTGTTGCCTCTAGCAGTGTTGTTTTTCCACTTCCTGGAGAGCTCATAAGGTTTACTGCTAAAACACCATGTGATTCAAAGTGTTCTCTATTATGTAAGGCTTGTGTATCGTTTACATCCAATATCTTTGTTATAACCTCTATCGTTTTTGGGTCATTTAGTTGAGGATTTGGATGATGGTGATGATGGTGTTCATCTCCGTGATGATGATGGTCATGGTTGTGTGGTGTTATACTGCATCCGCAATCTTTACACATAATTCTCTCCTCAAAATTTAAATTGTTTTAATTATAGTTATTTTGTTTAAAACAGATATAAAAAAAGCTTTTTCTTAGGTATTTTTAGGAAAAATAAATCATGAAAAACAAAAACTTTAAAACATGCATAAAATGTCACTCTTCTGCCCTTTATAAGGTTTCTAGTACACAAGTAAAATGTAAAAAATGTGGTAAAAAATTTAGCCTAAAAAAACTAGAATTGGATTATACGATTGTTGAGTATTTTTGCAATGATTATAATGCAAATGTAACGAGTGAGCTTTTACATGTAAACTACAAAACAGTTTATGAAAGATACACTGATTTAAGAAAACTTGCTTTTGAACATCTTGAACAAAAATATTCTTCAAATGCCCATAAATTTGTCGAGTACGATGAATACTACTATCTTCCAAAAACAAAACGAGGAAAAGTTAAGTATCTTTTTGATTCCATTGGAATTTTAGGAATGGTTTCTGATGACTTTGTATATACGCTCATTTTACCCGATCAATTTGCTCACCTTAAAGAAAATTGTGACATAAACTTAGCACATCTCAAAGAGTACTCAAGATTTTTAAATCGTTATAAAATTGTTCATTTTCAAAAATTTGATAATCTTCTTATTCGGTTTTGGGTTTTTTTAGAAAATTTTACAGACAAATATAAAGGTATAGACAAAAAAAATTTCATCTATTATCTCAAAGAGTGTGAATTTAGATTTAACTATGAAAAACAAAAAAGAGAAGAGATACTTTGGGATTTATGGAAAAGAAGTTTATCGTGAGATAACTACCCTATTCTTTCCACTTCTTTTTGCTTCATATAGTGCCTTATCTGCTTCTTCTACTAATTTTTGTTCACTTTGAGTCTTTTTTTTCAGTGTTGAAACTCCAAAAGAGCAAGTTTGATATCCAACTGCTAAAAAATCATGTTTTTGCACTATATTTTTAAGTTTTTCTGCCAGAGCAGCAGCTTGAAGCATATCTGTTTTAGGTAAAATAATTAAAAACTCTTCACCACCCCACCTTCCAAAAGTATCTGTTTGTCTACAATTTGATTTAATGAGAGAAGAAATCTCTTTAAGTACACTATCACCTGTTTGATGTCCAAAATTGTCATTAACACTTTTAAAATCATCAACATCTAAGATAATTAAAGACAATTCTTGTTGATATCTTTTTGATTGATTTAACTCATAAGTTAAAACACTATCAAGTTTTAATCTATTATGTACTCCTGTCAACTTATCAGTTATAGAGAGTTCTTCAACTTTTTTTCTATGTGTGATATCATGACTTATAGCTGTATAGCCTATTTTTTGATTTTCTTCATCATAAATTGTGGATATAGTTTCATAAACCCAGAATGAAGAACCATCTTTAGCTAAATTCTTCACTTCTCCAGTCTATGATTGACCAGATTCAATTTTCTTCCACATTGCAGAAAAAAAAGTTTTTGGCATGTCTGAATGTCTTATAATATTGTGATTTTGTCCGATAAGTTCTACTTTCTTATATTTTGAAATTTTGCAAAAAGCTTCTGAAACATCTGTGATAACTCCCGTTAGATTAGTTGTTGAAGTGATGATGTTTTCATTTATTAAATTGATATAGTTTTGCATCTGTTTTTGTGTTTTTTTCGAAGTAGTTATATCTTTTGTTGCTGCTAAAATTCTTTGTTTGTCAGGCATTAAACTAAGAGACATACTGATATTAACTATTTTATTATTTTTGACAATACAAGTTTTTTCAAAATTTTCTACGAAACCTTTTTCTAAAAGTTCTTGAACTATGTTTTTTGCTCTTTGAACATCTTCAGGGATACTCATGCTAATGCAACTTTTCTTTTTTAGCTCTTCCGCAGTAAAACCTGTCATATCCAGATAAGCACTATTAAAGTGTAAAAAATTTGTTTCTAAATCTAAGATTGCTATACCATCTTTTGTTGTTTCAAAAATAGTTTCAAAATCATTTTCTAAAATTTTTTGTTTATTTATATCACGATGTGTTCCTATCAATCTAATCGGTTTACCTATCTCATCTTTCTTGATAGCAACACCCCTATCTAAAATCCATTTATAAGTTCCATCTTTGCATTTTAATCGATGTATATTTTCGTAAAATTCCGTTTTACCTTCAAAATAGTTTTTTATATCTTCAAAAACCATTTGTATATCATCAGGATGAATAAGCTTTTTCCATTCATCAACATTATTTTTGATTTCATACTCTTCATAACCAAGCATGTTTTTCCATTGTTTTGAAAAATATACCTCAGACGTTAAAACATTCCAATCCCAAAGCCCATCACCATTTCCTTCAATTGCAAAACTCCATCTTAAGTTTACATCTTCTAATTCTTGTTGAAGTGCTTTTTGTGCAGTGATATCTAATAGATATCCGATTAAATGAGTTACTTTTGAGTCAGTTTTTAGCTTTAATGTAGAATCATGAACCCAAAGATATGAGCCATCTTTTTTTCTAATACGGTAGGGTTTATGTTCAAAAAATTCTTCTTTTTTTTCTAATGCAATTGCAACGTCCGAAAAAATTCTTTCAAAATCTTCAGGATGAATAAGCGAATCATAACTTATCTTACCACTCAAAAAATCACTTTCACTATATCCTAAGATTCTTTGTATATTTTTAGAAACACTTTGCACTGGCCAATTGTTTTGATTTTTCCAAATAAAAACTACAACAGGACCTTTGGTAAAAAGTTCTGAATGAATAAGACGTGTATAGTGTTCTAACATAATAAAAAAGTTCAAAGGCCTTTTGATGGCCTTTGTATTATGATGCAGGAACGGCAGCTTCTACAAGCTTAGAAAACTTTACGCCTTTTAAACCACCAATTTTTTGTGCAAAATCTTTGATTTGTCCTACTTTACCTTGAACCATAACCGTTTCAAGGCAATTTTCATGATCAACATGAACATGAGTATTACACATGATATTGATTTTAGCGTCATGCTGAATAGTAAGAATTTTTTCTACTAAATCATTTTGATGATGAGTATAAATCATAGTTAAAACGCCTATAACTTCTGTATCTTCATTATCCCAATTATCTTTTACGATTTTTTCTCTGATTAAATCACGGGTAAATTCACTTCTAGAAGCATAACCTTGTTCATTTACCTTTTTATCTAATTCATTTAGAAGTTTTTCAGGCAATGAAACACTAAATCTGATAACATTATTATCTTTCATGGTAAATCCTTTTTCACTTATTCCACCTTAGTAGTTTATTATTAAAACACTTAAGAAATCATAATATTTCACTTTTACTCATTATTCAAAAAAACTTTTTTGTCTGAGTTTAATGCTAGATAATTCGTCAACTGTCCCAAAGCTATACCACCATCGTTGATTGGTGTTTTATTTTGAAAATAAAGCTTGGGAATACTTAAAATAAGTTTTTCTAAAAGAGTTCTGTTTTGAAAAACTCCTCCACTAACAAGAACTTTTAATCTATACATAGTAGAGACTTCTTCAATGATTTTTACAAGAGTATTTATAAATTTACTTGCTATAACTCTTGGTTCTTTATCTTCAATCATATCTTTTATTGTATGTTTATATCGTATCAAATCTTCTTTTATGAAGAAATTATAAGTTTCTTTAATATTTTTATCATACAAATTTTCCAACAACAATCCACTTTCGCCATCATATGTAACTTTATCACAAATACCACAAATCACAGCAACAGCATCAAATAACCTTCCAACTGCTGAGCACTTTGGAGAATTGATCTGTTTTGTATGAATCTGCTTTAAGAGATTTAGCTCTGTATGCGTAAAAAGAGAAAATATAAAATCATGATTTGACGGCTCTTTTATATCTAAAATCATCGATAAAGGAATTCTTCTTATATCTTTGATACTTGCATCACCACCTAAAAGAGAAAATGGCTCAAAACTCAAAACTCTTTTATATGTCGTTTTGTTGGCTACAAAAAATTCTCCACCCCAAATACTCCCATCATCACCATAACCAGTGCCATCCCAAGCGATACCTAAAACGTCTTCATCTAGTTTATGCTCAAACATCGTAGCAGCTATGTGAGCAAAATGATGTTGGACTTGAAAAAATGGTTTTCCTTGTTTTTTTGCCCAATGTGTTGTCTCATATAAAGGATGTTTATCTCCAACTATAACATCTGGCTCAAAATCATAAAATCTTTTAAAATTTTCAAGTGTTTTTTTGAAAAAATCAACAGTAGAAATGTTGTCTAAATCTCCTATATAAGGGCTTAGAATAATTTGATTGTTTATATAAAGGGCTATTGCATTTTTTTGATGAGCACCTATGGCTAGAATTTTTTGGTTTGTTGCTGTTTCATAACGATAACTTATAGGTGTAACACCTCTAGAAGCTCTCATAATGAGTTCTTTTCCCCCTAGTACCTGCATAACACTGTCATCACTTGCATTAAGTATTTGACGGTTGTAATCAAGATAAAATTCTACGATATGACCTAATTTATCCTTCAAATCTTTTTCATTGGTGATAATAGGCTCTCCAGAATGATTTGCACTAGTAGCAATAATAGGCATTTGTAATTTTTCAAGTAAAAGTACATGTAAAGGTGTATAAGCTAAAAAAACTCCCAACCTATCGATATTTGGTGCTATTAGTAATGATAAATTAAATTGTTTATTATCCTTTTTTACTAAAACGATAGGTCTTTGATTTGAGCAGATTTTCTCCCTCTCTTCTACGCTTAATTGACAAATTTCTTCAATAGCTTGTATATCTTTAAACATTATAGCAAAAGGTTTTGTTGGTCTTTTTTTCTTTTCTCGTAAAGTACTAATAGTCTTTTCATTTTTTGCATCACAAATAAGATGAAAACCTCCCATTCCTTTAAGGCATACTATGTGTCCTTGTTTGATTAAAGTTGCCAACAAATCTATGGCTTCATTGTTCGTAGCTAAAACTTCTCCATTCATTTTTTTTAAAAAAAGTTGTGGTCCGCATTTAGGGCAGCTAATTGGTTGAGCATGATATCTTCTATCGTCTGGATTTTCATACTCAGCCAAACACTCTTCACACATGTTAAATTCATTCATAGAAGTATTTGGTCTATCATAAGGAACTGTATTGACGATAGAATACCTAGGTCCACAGTTGGTACAATTTGTAAAAAAATATTGATATCTTCTATTGTTTTTATCAAACATTTCTTTGTAACACTCTGGACACATAGCAAAATCTGGAGAAATTAAAGAGTATTTTGTATCTTTATGTTCGCTCTTTATAATCTTAAAGTCTTGAAAGTTTTCAAGGGCTTTATCTTTTTTGTTTAAAAAATCTATCCTAGCTAAAGGAGGAAGTTTAAGTTTTAAATCATTCTCAAATGCTTTGATATGCTCCTTTGTCCCTTCAATTGAGATTTCTACCCCAGTAGAATTGTTTAAAACAAAACCTTTTAAGTTATGTTTTTTTGCTATTTGATAGATAAAGGGTCGGAATCCGACCCCTTGAACAATGCCTTCAATCTGATAATTTCGATGAAGCATTAATTGTCTATTGGTAGCTCTCGATTAAAAGAGAGTTTACTAGAGGCTAAAATATTGCGACTTGACAATTCACTTAACCTCCTAATCCCAAAAAGCGACCCACAAAGAATGATTCTTTGAGATGATAAGTTTTCTTTATAAAAATCAGCACTATCACTTAAAAAGTAAGATAAAGATTCTAAAAAACCAAAACTAAGAGTGTTATCATCGGTTCCAGCTAGTTTAAAACTCATAGCACTTCTTATCATCTTAATAAAATTAAAATTCGATACTAAAGCTTCAGAATCAAAAAGTGGATAATCCACTCTTGGACCTTTTTGTCCGCCATAATCTTCAGCATTTTCAATTAATTTTTCAGCAGCATTTTCATATGTTTGTGAAAATCCTAATAAGACTGAACAAATACCCCACATCGTATAGATACTATTTGGAGCATCTTGTGGAATTTTTATTTTTAAAGCATTATCCACAAGTTCTGGAAACTTTTGAGTATAGTTTTCAAGGAGTTTTTCTCCTGTGCTTGATTCTTTAATTTTTTCAAAGATTTTTTCAAAATCTTTTTCAACTGGGAAACTAACTAGATCAAGCATTCCTGTTTGCTTAGAAAGATGCATAAATTTATCTTCATGCGTCTTGCTCAAATAAAAACAACTTGACTGCTCAGCGAATAGGTCTCTTTCTTGTATAACAGAGGTAAACTGAGCATGTGCTGGATTTTCAAACTTTTTCAAGTTCTCTTTAACTAGTGGAGCGCTATATCCATCACCACTTACGATAAGAATTTCTCCATTTTCAAGTACACACACTTCTATTTGTGGTGTTTGTGATAAAGTAGCATCGGTTTTTAAAACAAAATCAAAATCTTCATTTTGTTCTATTCTCGATAAAAACTCTATACCTTCTTTAAAACAAAAATCACAAATGAATTTTATAAGCAAATCATCTGCAAGCTTAAGTTTTACTCTACTTTGCGACAAAATTCCTTTTGTCGCATAAAGTGAATTAACTTTAAGTCTGATAGCTGGTTTTTCTAAAGAAGCAATTGCTTTTATCTCGTTTTCTTTGATAACAACCATTTTTTCTACTACTGATAAATCAGTAGCAATTACTATCGAGTCTTTTGTAGCTTTATTTTGACTTGCAACTTGAGAGTAAATATAAGAACCACTTGAAGAGTGAATTAAAACTTTTTTACCTTCTTTTAAAAGCTTTGCTACACCTTCATATAGTTCTTGAAACTTATCATTTGCAAGAAGCAAGGTATTTTCAAGATTATCACAAAGCTCTATTTTTGAACCATTTGAAAAAGGAACATTACCTATTTCATTAGCAACAAAAGGTGTCATAAAAAATTGACTTTTTTCATCTGTCACTAAAGCTAATGTTTTTGGTGTAAAAGGTAAGGTAAGTTTACAATCTTCTAAAACAGTATTTTCCTCTTTTTTTTCAACAACGCTTACACTTGATGATTTAAAAAAAATGGAAAGTGGTAATCTATTTGATAAAAAATCAGAAAAAGCTCCCAACTGTTCCTCATTTGCGTTTACAAACAGTGAAACAATGGAAGAATTTTTTGTAATTGAGTAATCTATTTCAAAGTCTTCACAAATGGATTTTAATAAGTTTTCTAAAACTCCATTTTGTGAAACATAATGAAATTCAAAGGATAAGATCATTTTATCTCTCTTCTTTACATGAATCATTGGCTACTGTTTGGATATCAACTTCTTCTATTAGTTCATATTTAAAGCCAAGTTCATTCATATGATTTAAAAATGTTTTTTCCATAAGTTTACTACCTTCTATAACTGGTTGAGTCATTTCAAGCGTAGTAATCTCAATAACTTCAGGAACAATTCCTACTATTTTTGTTGGAGGTCTATCACCTACCATATCCATCATAGATAAGGTATGTAGCATCTCAACTTCATGTACACTTCCTTGAAATTTTATACTATTTGGGATATTTTCAAAATCAAAAAAATAGACATCACCTATCTTTCCACCATCAGTGTCAACAGTATCAAAAATGATACAATAATCATATGATGCAATAATAGGGATAAGTGCTTGAGCGAGTGTGCCACCATCTACAAAAGTGACAGAGTGTTCTTTTGAAGTAAACTTGTATTTTCTTTCCATTAAGCGGCATAGATGTACTCCGACACCTTCGTCGGAGAACATCACATTGCCTATTCCTAAGACTAAAACCTTCACTTTTTAGTTCTTAGTGATCTTGTTTTTCAAACTTATAACCACTGATGATTGAATCAATTGATCCTTCTTTACCCATAATAGAGTTAAAGATAGCCATATATATATATGAACAGGAACAAAAATTAAGATTCCCCACATAGCGATATGATGTATTTCTCTTACATTCGCAAGACCACCCATCATAACTTCTAGTGGACGCATATAATCATACAGTGCACCTCCTAGACCTTCATGGTAAACATGTACATAAAGGACTAATCCAGTTATACATACCACAAACACCATAGCATACAAACCAATATACGCTACGAATTGTAATGGATTATAAACACCTCTTAAATGAGGATGTTCACCCATAAACAAGTAGTATTTGATTTGTGCAAACCAAGTTTTTGGACTTAAAAAATCAACTATTGCAATTCTTTCTCTCATACTTTGTTTATCTACTAAGAAAAGATAAGTTTTGTAAATAGTTACGGCGATTAATAAAAATCCAGCAATTTGGTGCCACATTCTAAATTTTGCATTCAAAAACAATATTGGCTCGTCAGATGCTTCTGGTGCAATAAATACATATGCTAGATAAAAACCTGTCACTGTAAGCACTGCAATAGCAATAGCTCTTAACCAGTGAGTCCAGCGTAAACCAGCAGAAAATTCGAATTCAATCTTTCTTCTTGGCATTATTGACTCCCTTCTAGTCTATATTTAGCAAGATGCACCGTTTGGATCAACTTTATAACTACTTAATTCATTACCTTTTGTATCCATTACATGTACTGCACAAGCAAGGCATGGGTCAAATGAGTGAATAACTCTTACAATCTCAAGTGGTTGAGATAAATCAGCGATTGGTAAACCAATCAAAGACTCTTCGTAAGGTCCTCTTACCCCATTTGCATCTTTTGGACTTGCATTCCAAGTAGTTGGAACAACAGCTTGATAGTTCTCTATAACACCGTTTTTGATAACAACCCAGTGACTAAGAACACCTCTTGGAACATTACCTATATAACGTCCTTTGTAAACTTTATTTTTATCAATTTTATAACTTGTGTATGTTGAATCATCAACTTTAAGATTTTGAACTAAGTTATTAAATGCTTCCAAAGCATTATCAGCAATAATCTTAGTTTCTAACATACGGCAAGCTGTTCTACCTAAAGTTGAAGCAACTGCTGTGATAGGTAGACCTGTTTTTGCTAAAAATTCATTAACAACTTTTTGTACTTTTTGATTTCCTTTAGCATAGTTAACAACGATATTGGCAAGTGGTCCAACTTGTAAAGGTTTTCCATCATAACGAGGAGACTTAACCCAAGAGTATTTTCCATCTTCATGGATAACTTTTGTTGGAGCCATTTCACCTTTACCGTTAACTGTTTGCTCTTCTTTGAAACCAGTATACTTAGGATTTGTTTTTCCATCATATGGATGAAGTGCTTCATCATCTTGATACCAAGAGTGAGTTGCTTCTTCTGTAATTTTTGATTCATCTAAATCGTGAACTTTATAAGGTTTACCTGTCACGAGATTGATTACATCTTCTGCAAACATAACACCACTATCGAACAAGAAACTGTCATTTCCTACTTCAAATTCTTTGTATGTCCAAAGGTTAGCAGTTCCTAAACCAGCATTAACACTAGGCTCACCTGCGTAAGCAAGTCCTGCCATAACAACGTCAGCATAGTAAGCACGGTTAACGAAATCTGCCATTTCTTGGAATTTTGTCAAATACTCACCAAGACGTGCAGGAGATTGTAAATCCATGATACAAGTCACACCACCAACAGTTAAGCTTTGTGGATGTGGTTGTTTTGAACCAAAAATTGCCATCATCTGAGCAGCAGTTCTTTGCATCTCAAGAGCTTTAAGATAGTGAGATACTGCGATGAGATTTTGTTCTGGAGTTAGTTTGTAAGTTGGATGTCCCCAGTAAGCATTAGCAAATGGTCCAAGGTGTCCTTTTTTAACAAACTCAGCAACTCTTCTTTGAACATTTTTTAATTCATCTTCACCTGTTGCAATCGGGTTATCAGTATATTTAAATGCTTCTTTACTAGCTTTTGCTGGATCTGCACTAAGTGCTGATACAACATCTACCCAGTCAAGACCATGTAAATGATAAAAATGTACAGGGTGATCATGTAAGAACAACGCTGCATTCATCAAAGTTCTTGTTAATCTTGCATTAAGCGGTGGTTTAATGCCTAATGCATTTTCAACAGCTTGGATACCTGCTTTGTAGTGTGAATATGTACAAACACCACAAATTCTTTGTGTAAAGAAGCCAGCATCTCTTGGATCTCTTCCTTTAAGGATTGTTTCAATACCTCTCCAAAGAGTTGAAGATGAATAAGCTTCTGTAACTTTGTTGTTGTCATCAACGATAACTTCAACTCTTAAGTGTCCTTCAATTCTAGTGATAGGATCGACTACTATTCTTTTACTCATTAACTTATCCTTCCTACTTATTCTTCACTCTTAGAACCACTGCCCTTAACAGCAGCGATTGCTGCATGAGCCGCGATACCTACTGCAGTAGCAGTTAACAGTGCGATACCAACTTTATCAGCTGTTTTATCCGCACCCTCTCCATAAACTGTTTGATACAATCTATCACCAAGAGGTTCTTCAAATGGTCCCATAGCATCCCAGAAATCTGGTTCACTACATCCGATACAACCGTGTCCTGCTTGTACAGGCCATGAAGTATGTTGATTAAATCTTTCTCTTGAACAGTTGTTGAAAGTATAAGGTCCTTTACAGCCTACTTTATATAGACAGTAACCTTTTTTTGCACCTTCATCACCAAATTCTTGTACAAATTCACCAGCATCAAAACGGCCACGTCTTTCACACAAATCGTGGATTCTGATACCATATGCCCATTTTGGACGATTAAATGCATCAAGAGCTGGAAGTGTACCAAATAAAATATAGTGTAAAACATTTCCTACTATATTTTTCTCACTTGGAGGACATCCTGGAACATTGATAACAGGTTTATCTGTAACTTTACTAAGTGGTTGTGCATTAGTTGGGTTTGGATATGCAGCTTGTACACCACCAAAACTTGAACAAGAACCGATTGCAAAGATTGCAGCAGCATTTGCAGCAGCATGTTTAGCATGAGCTTGTCCTGTTTTTCCATGTGGTCCAACTGTTAAGTAAAATTCACTACTTCCAGCAGGGATACCACCTTCTACCATTAAAATATATTTGCCCTTGTATTTCTCAATAGCATGTTCTAAGTTATGCTCTGCTTGCCATCCACAAGCTACCATAAGTGTTTCATGATACTCTAATGAGATGTGATCAAAAATTAACGAGTCAATAGTTGGAGCATCAGTTCTTAATAAGCTCTCACTACAACCAGTACACTCTGCCATATGTAGCCATACTACTGGCAATCTGTCAGTTAGCTCAGCTGCTTGTGCCATAAGTGGCGTAAACGTTGAAGGCAATGATAACATTGCAGTCATTCCAGCAGCCCATTTCATAAAATCACGACGACTAATGCCATGATCTTCTATCAGCTGAGTAATTGACTTGTTCTCCTTCAATTGGGGGAACTTCGCAAGACTTTCTAATCTCTCAGAAATCTTTTGGTACAGTTCAGCGTGTTCCATCAGTTTCTCCTATGTGGTTTTTTATCTCTCATCAAACATACAGACATAAATCAACTGAATGATTATTCATTTATTATTTAAACAAAATTATAATTATAATAAAGTCACTCTATACAGTTTTCAGTAAAAATTAATTAAAATGAGAAAATAGGTAACATAATAATCGGATAAAAAGAGTTTTTTTTTAAATTAAAATTAAAATTATTAAATTTATCATTTAAGATTAGTTCTATTTAAGTGATAAATTTATATTTGATTTAGAATAGTTTATTGGGTAGTGCAAACAGAACAAATATCAAAGCTTTTAAATACAAAATCAGCTTTTTTTATCTCATCTAAACCGATAATAGCTTTTTGTGCAATCGCAGGGTTTTTTACTGTCCCATTCCCTAAATTCCAAACAGTAGGAGTTATAATATCATAAGATTTAATAAGTCCTTTTTTAATCTCCATAGAGTGCATGAGAGAGCCTCTTGCTGCTTCAACGATACCTACCCCTTCACTTGTAATATCTTGATAGTTTAATTTTGGAGAGTTACAAGATGCTTCTTTTAGATTTAAATTTTCTAAAAGTGTTTTAGTTCTTTGTAACAAATGAGCTATTTCACTTACTCTTGCTACAACCCTCGTAAGTGTTGAATCTTTTGTTCTTCTATGAAAATCTCTTATCAAAGGATCTTTTGCTATCATAAGCCTAGCGATAGGTCCTGTTTCAAAATATCTCTCTTTATAAATTGCACTTTTTGAGTAAGTATAGCCATTTTGAGAAAAGAAAGAGTTTTCTAAACTCTCACTTACAAACCGATAATCAGCATTTGCGATAATCGTTCCATTGCATTTTTGTCCTTGATTGTACATGTAACTTTCACCAAGCGATATAAATCTGTCATAACTTTTACCATAAAGATTAAATCCAAAATCATTCAAAAGTTGTACAACTCTACTTAGTATACAACTATTACCCATGATTTGTATAGCTAAATTATAAGAGAGATACTCCTCTAAAGTTGTCCCAAAAATCTCATTTTCACAAAAAGTTATCACTTCATCAAGATAGACAAGTGCATCATTTATATCATTTTGTATAGGGTCACAAGTCACACCTCCAACCATACAAAAGGAGGCATGAGGCCATTGTCCACAAAAAATCGCAGCTACTTTTAAAACTTGGATGATTGCTTTTTGTGCTTTTTTCCACTCTTGGTCATCAAAAGCATATTTGTTGTTATCTTTAAATTTCATAATTTCAGGATATATGTTGAAATAAAACCATTTTATATGATTTTGAATTTTTTCTACATTTAAAACAATTTCTCTTATATCCTTTGCTTTTTGAGGAATTGATAAGTTATACCCAAAATTTTCATATGCATTTTCAATAGCATTTATAGAAGCAATTACATGAGAAGTAGAACATATCCCACAAACTCTTGGTGTAATGGCTAAAGCATCTAAAAACGGTCTTCCCTCTAAGATATTTTCTATACCTCGATAATTTAAAAATTTTATCTTTGCAAAAGAGATTTTATCATCTTGCCACTCTACTTCTAGTGAAGCTTCACCTTCTATTTTTTCTATTATCTCTTTAGTTATTTTCATCAATCAATCTCTTTTCTAAACGTTCAATTTTAAAGCTTTTTGCGATTCCAGCAAGTGAATAATAAGCTCTTTTACTAATCCCAAAAGGTGTCGCTGGCAAAGACATATTTTTGTGAGTTTCATACAAAGCATGTTTTGGAAAGTCAAATTCTGTACAACCAAGACATGCAGAACCCACTCTTGTTTTAGAGCTTGTTTTATTCCATAAAATTTTATTGCAATTAGCGTGAGTCATCGGGCCTTGACATCCATGTTCATAAAAAAGACAACCCTCTTTTAAACCAAAATCCTTGCAATCAACTTTCCACTCAAAATACTCATTTCTTAAGCAACCATGATGCACAAAATAGGAAAAGATTTCTTTGGGTCTTTTGTATTCATCAAGTAAGATGTTAGAGCTATTTCTTAGAGTAAAAAGGGTTTGAACAAACCACTCAGGATGCATAGGACAACCTGAGATATTGATAACATTTTTCTTCTGCTCACTCCAGTAGCCGCCTTGTTTTTTCCCATTAAAAACAGCTCCTGTAATCTCTTCTGGATTATTTAGTCTAAAGATTCCTCCAAAACTAGCGCAACTACCAGCACAAATGATATATCTAGCTCTTTTTTCTAAGTTATCAACTATCTTAGTAAAAGGTATTTCAAAACGAGAGAGGATAGAAGGATTTTTACTCAATGCTCCTTCTATAACTAAAAAATCAAAAGAAAAATCACTTTCTAAAACATCATGAAGTGAATATTGCGTATTTATTTGTGGATGGTGTAAAATATGGAAATTTTTAGAAAATACTTCTAATTTTTCATAGTTAAAAAAAGAATGCGAATTACCATTACATGTAAGACCTTGCAGCCAAACAATTGTAGATGGATTTTGTTTAGTCATAATTTTTTAAAGCATGATAGATATTATATGAAATGTCATCGATATACTCTAATATATCTTTTTCCAAAATTCCCTCTCCATTTAAAAAAGCAAAGCCCCCAAGATATCCCATAAAAAGACCAAAAGCTGTAAAAAAATCTTGATTTCTTAGTTTCCCACAAGCAACACCTTCTTCAAAAAAAATCATCATTTCAGTCACAAAAGAGGAGACACATAGCATTCCTTCACAGCCATCTTTAAACACCTCTTTATTGGAGAGATAAACACGCAAAAAATAGTCTATGTGTTGTGGTTTATACTTTGCAATTTTAAAGTATAAAGAAACAATTTTTTTAATTTTTTCTTCAACAGGAATTGATTGTTCGTTTACTTTTTTTATCTCAGAGCCTAAAATGTTAGAAGAGTACTTTATAAGCTCCTTTGCTAAAAGTTCTTTTGATGAAAAGTAGTTATAAAAATTTCCTACGCTCATATTCATATCTTTAGCGATATCAGGGATAGTAGTCGAAAAAAATCCTTTTTGTGAAAACAGAAGAAGCGATGTTTCTAAAATCTGTTCCATTTTTTGGTATTTTTTATTTGAAACAACTTCTTGACAAGAGTCTATCATTATTTTTTCACTTTTTTTTTGCCCAGCCATTTTTTACTTTCATTGTAAAATATTTATAATCGATTAATTTTAACATTAAAATATTTTATTTTACTTAATTTTTAGCATACTACTTGTCATATTTTATTTACCTTTTCTAATTTTTAAAAGATAATAGACAAAAATATTTATGATTTATTAATTCTAACTTTATATAATCAAAAAATTTTTAAGCAAAAAGGATTTTAATTGTTATTGATTAAACTAGATACAAGAGAAAAATTTGCCTTTTTAAGACTTGCACAATTCTTGGCAAAAATAGACGGTTTATATAGTGAAAAAGAAAAAGATTTGATAGATGAATACTGTTTTGAAATGGGAATTGATAACTTAGAATTTGAAAATGACAATTTAGAAGAAATTTTACAAGAGTTCAAGTCAAACCAAAGCAAAAAAATCGTTCTCCTTGAGCTGATGATTTTGGCGCATGTTGATGATGCTTTCAATGAGGAAGAATACCAAATCATAAAGAAGATAAAAGAAATATTTAAAATTTCGAAAAAAGAGTTTAGCCACTATTCCTCTTGGGGAAAAGCAGTGGCAGCACTTAGAGAACAAGCGATTTCTATGAGCTTAGATTAATCCTTTTTGAGAAAAAAACTTTTCTATCGCTTTATTTGAAAAATACTTATCATACATATGTAACTCTTGCCAACTTAGTCCATCAAGTAAATCTGTTTTTGATGGACTAATTTTTTCTTCGATTTTATCTATAAACTCTATAACATCTTGGATAAAAAGACCGTATTGAAAAGCAGTAAAAGAATCTAGGATATCAAACGTTCGATGATAATTTGATATCTGCCTTTGCGTTCCATCTTGGATACTAACTGACCAAATTTTCTTTGCAAAGTCATGTTTATACTCTACACTACTACGATTCATGTAAGCAAATTCTCGAAGCCCTTTTTTTAAGATATTGACATCGATATAATTGATATTCTTATTAAAGAAAAGATAAACAGAAATCAAAAAGATATCTTCTATGTTGAGAGGTTTAGACTTTATCTCAGCTTTTGTGAGATTTTCAAGTTCTATCTGATGCCTCAAATACTCAAGATGCTTTACTCTCCAGTTTTTTTTATCAGCTTTTGCTCTTTTTTGCCACTCTATAAGAGTTGGTCTAGGAATAGCAAATCTCTCAACTAATAGTTTATAAGAAAATCTCACATTTGCTCCATTTTTTTCTTTTTCTCAAGATTTTGAACTCTCTCTTTATGCTTCTTTTTCTCTTTCATTTTTGACTTTGCAAATTGTCTCATATCATCTATCGTATCAAGTTCATCCATAATCTCTAATCCTAAAAGAGTCTCTATACAATCTTCTAATGTTACGATTCCTTCTGTTTGTTCATAGCTATCTGTAACGATAAACATATGCTCTTTTTTCTTAATGAAAAGATCAAGTGCAAACGATACAGGGATATTTTCATTGATGAAGTATATAGACGACATCAAATCTTCCATCTTTTTTGTTTGATCACTTACGGCTACTTGAAAGATTTTTTTACTTAAGACAACACCTACAATATTATCGATACTCTCTTCATATATAGGAATTCTTGAAAATTTTGAGATACCTTCTAAGTCCAAAACCTCTGCGATAGTTTTATTTTTTTCGAGAGCAAAGACAACGCTTCTTGGAGTCAATATATCTCTTACTTTATTGTTATCTAAAGTAAGAAGGTTCTCAATCACCTCTGATTCCATCTCGTCTATAACGCCTTCATCTTCACTCAAATATGTTGTTTCTAAAAGTTCTTCTCTTGTAAAAGTATGAACATTTTTTCCTTTTGAGATTTTTTTTGTGATAAAAAGCGTTACTAGGATAAGTGGATAGGTGATAAATACAAAAAAGTTTATCAAATAACCAGCATAAGGAGCTAACTGTTTATAGTACACTGCACCTATGGTTTTAGGGATAATCTCAGATAAAAAAAGAATTGCCAAAGTTAACCCAGCAGAGATATAAAAAGTATACTCCATACCAAAAAGCTTCACAGCCTCAGCACCGATGCCAGCAGCACCTAAAGTGTGAGCAATAGTGTTTAAAACTAAAATTGAAGCGATAGATACATCTATATCTTTTTTGAGTTTTTCTAAGAGGAGACCAGCTGCTTCTTTCTCTTTTTTCAGGACATTAATATTTGACATACTAATAGATAAAAGAACAGACTCAGCAACAGAACATAAAAATGAAACACCGATAGCTAAAGCTAAATAGACAAACAATAGTGTCATTTCAGACCTACTGTTTGGAGATTGAAATTACGCGGCAATCCTAAGCAAAAATGCAAAGAACTCCGCTGTGTCGACGAAGAATCAGACATGATATTTTTTTAATAACTCCTTATTTTGTGTAATCAACCCTCTTTCTTGAAGGCTTTTAATAATCTCTTGGTCACAATCAGTATCCTCTGGCCACTCTCTTGTATAACCATCAATTACCGATTTATTTGTTGCATCAATTCCTATATACTCATCTTCTAAGAAGATATCTCTTTTTGCATCAATATTGTTAACAACACGCCAAATAAGCATATAAGGGTTTGTAACATCATTGGAGTTTTCATCTACAAAGACTAAAACTTTCATATGTTCTTTTAAAGCCCTTAATGTCTCATATAGCTCTCTAACTGGTCGTTGTTTATCGATACCTAAGACGGTTATAGGTGTTTTTGTATCAACTTTATACTGTTTGATACTTTTGACATCATTAATCAATAGCGTAATTCTATCATAAAGTTTATCATCTTGTAGTATATTTTTTCTTACACACTCAATTTCACCATTGGTACAATCAACTCCTAGTTTCCCACCGTAACAAGCATTTGGACTTGCATGGTCAAGTGCATCGCAAACACCTTCGCTAATAAGGAGATTTTGAACATTTATTCGGTTACAAATATAATCACTCAATGCCTCATAATCTGTAAGTTTAGGTGCATCTTCAGGAACAAAAAAAGCATGTTTGACAAAACTCATTTGCCCTACTCCCCAAAATGCATGCATAAACTGTTTTGCATGTCCTGGGTATAAAGTTTTCATCTTTGCGAGTATTAAGTTATGAAATACACCATTTTCTGGCATGTTATAATCAAGTAAATCAGGTGCTGTTGTTTTTAAAAGTGGTAAAAATATCCTCTCTGTCCCCCATCCCATATACTTATCTTCCAATGGAGGCTTTCCTACTACTGTTGCTTGATAGATAGGATTGGTTTTAGAAGTTATACATGTAACATCCATAACAGGGTATGGGTCTTTCAATGTATAATAACCAGTATGATCTCCAAAAGGTCCTTCAATCTCGATTTTTTCTGGGTCAACCCAGCCCTCAATCACAAAATCAACATCTTCAGGGATATAAATTGGATTTGTAAGAGATTTGACCAATCTGGCATTTTGTTTACGAACTAATCCATAAAGCATCAACTCAAACATACCATTTGGCATAGGAGCTTGTCCACACCAGATATAAAGAGGATCACCACCAATTCCCACAGAAACTGGCATTTTCTTTCCAGCTTTTTTATACTCATGAAAAAAGTGTGCACTATCTTTATGGATTTGCCAGTGCATTCCTAAACGTTTATTGTCATACACTTGCAATCTATACATACCAAGGTTTTGTTTTTGCCCATCTAAGCTTTGTGTATAAACTTGCCCCATAGTGATAAAAGGACCACCATCTTTTGACCATGTAGTAAGTACTGGGATTTCATAAAGATTAGGTTCTTCATAGATTTTTTCTTGGCATTGCCCTTTATGATTTAATCGTTTTGGAAAAACATTTTTCAAAGCAAACAGTTCCCCTAGCATACTCAACTTTCCTAAAAAACCAGTTGGTGGTTTCATATGCAAAAGCTTTTCGATTTCAGCTGCTATCTCATCTGGTTCTCTTTCAAATATCATTTTAGTAGCTTCAAATGAACCAAAAACATTCATCAAGATAGGCGTAGTAAACTTCTTATTTAAACGCTTAGAAATAGGATGCGTAAATAAAATAGCTTTAGAATCAGCTTGTTTTACTTCAACATAAGCGATATGAGGAATTTCTAAATCTATATCAACCTCTTCTTCTATCACTTTTAGTAAATTATTTTCTTTAAGCTTCTTTACAATACGTTCCATACCATTCCTTTAAAAAACTTCGTTTAATGCAACTTGTTCAGCTCTTTGAAGCAACTCTTTTGCTCCTTGGTTTATAACATCTTGTGCTAGGAGCGAACCTACTTGTTTATACTCTTCTTTTTTACATGTAAAAGTTTTTGAGATAATTTCATCTCCATTTGGCATCCCAATGATGCAATTTACATCTATACTCGCACCTACTAATTGAGCATTTATCCCTATTGGAACTTGACATCCACCCTCTAACACTCTCACAAAATCTCTCTCGATTGTTGTTTCTATCGTAGCAGACTCATCTTGCAAGGCTAAGACAATTTTCTCAATCTCAGGGTTATCAACTATCTCTATACCTAGAGCTGCTTGCCCCATCGCTGGTATCATGATTTGTGTACTAATTGGGGTAAAAAAGTTCACTTCTTCTTCTAAACCTAACCTTTTTATCCCAGCACTTGCTAGGATAATAGCATCATACTCTCCATCTTTTAGCTTTCTAATTCTAGTGTTGACATTTCCCCTTAGGTTTTTGATTTGCAAGTCAGGTCTGTATCTTAAAATCTGCATACGTCTTCTCAGGCTTGTCGTTCCTACTACGGCATTTTGGGGTAAAGCATCTATGTCTTTGTACTTTTGAGAAAGCATAGCATCTCTAACATCTTCACGTTTTGTAACTGCACAAAGCTTTAATCCTTTTGGAAATTCCATCGGAACATCCTTAAGACTATGTACTGCTATATGTGACTCACCTTTTAGCATAGAGTCTTCTAATTCTTTCGTAAACAATCCTTTTCCACCAATCTTTGCCAAAGGAGTATCTATAATCTGATCTCCTTTTGAAGTCATAGGGTTTAAAATCACTTCTAACCCTGGATGGATTCTCTCAAGTTCAGCCTTGATAAACTCTGATTGCCAAAGGGCAAGTTTACTCTCTCTTGTTGCAATTACTAATCTTTTCATCTATTTCACCATGTCTTTGTATGCTTTTTTACTCATATCTCTCTTTCCATTTATAAAAAGTGTAGGAGTTCCTTTGACTAAAATATCTTTTGCTTTTTGAATATCTTGTTCTAAAATAGCTCTAATCTCTTTTGTATCAATTTGAACTAAAGTATATTTTGTTCCCATTGCTTTGTTAAAAGTATCTAAAACACTCTGTTCATCAGTTTTTTCAAGTTCAAAAACTTCTTCATAAACTTTTAGTGTGATATCTTTTAATCCATCTTGCTTTGCTTTGATCATAGCTTTTACCAAAGTATCTGCTCCTTTATGGATAGAGAGTGGAAAGTTGTAATAATAAAGGGCAAAGTCTTTGCTGTTTTCTTTAGTAAAATGGATAAGTTCAGGAATCACTTCCATGCAAGATGGACAAAGTGGGTCTGAAAACACAAGCAATTTGTTTTTTGCTTCTATACTACCCTCAATCAGATGAGCTTTATCATAAAAACTTGCATCAACATCGAGTGTAAGAGAATTTTTCATACTTTTTTTTGTCTCTAAATATAAAAAATCTTTCGTTAAAACTTCTCCATTTGTAAAAACGATATCGCTGATGGAGATATCTTTTTTCTTAGCTTTAAGTGTCAAATCAATCTTTACAAAATAAGCATGAAACCCTTTTGCCTCTTCTAAAGGCTCTTTTTTCAAAATCTCAATCTTTTTCAACTCGTAATCAGCCGATGCTGCAATTGCATTTTTAAAAAAGCTTAAAACTTTCTCTTCTTCAGGATTTGCCCATAAACTAATATTTAAGGCGACTAGAATCGTCAATAATTTCAACGTCAATGATTTCATCATCTTCCTTTCTTGTTCTTTTAAATTCAAAATCTTCACGAAAATCTTCTTTTACATGTAAAACCTTTTTTGCAAAGAGTGTCGCAAAAAAACCAAACTGTAACAATAATCCTATAATATCTGTTAAAAAACCAGGAATAATCAGTAAAATCGCACCTAAGAGCGTAAAAGCGTTTAGCTTTTGAAACTCTGCCATTGAGATGCTTCTTTGTTGTAAAGCCTTTAAACTCTCAAGAAGTGTTACACGAAAATTAGCAAGGAGAATAAACCCCACAATCGCAGAAAAAATTATCTCTAAAAAAGTTGCAAGTGAGCCTATACGTGAAGAGATATTTACGCTCACAAAAACTTCAAGAAGCAGATAGATTAAAAAGTACTTCAAGATAGAAGTTCCTCTAAATACTTTTCTACTGCATCCACTTTCAAAGACACTTTTTCTAAAGTTTTTCTATCTACAACTTCTACGCTACCTTCTTGAAGACCTTTTCCAACGATGAGAGCATAAGGGAACCCTATAAGTTCAAAATCTTTCATTTTAAAGCCAAATCGCTCATTTCTATCATCCAATAAAACATTTAAACCTTTAGCTTTTAGACTTTGATAGATATCCTCTGCAACAACTCGTTCTTCTTCATTTTTTACATTTGAGATGATGATATCAAGTAAGAAAGGTGCTGTTTGCTTGTTCCAGATACAACCAAGCTCATCATGGCTTGCTTCTATCATAACCGCTACCAAACGACTCACACCGATACCATAACACCCCATATAAAAAGCTTGTGATTTGCCGTTTTCATCTAGGAAAGTTGCATTCATAGCACTTGCATACTTTTGACCAAGTTGGAAAATATGCCCAACTTCAATGCCCTTTGTTATACCCAACTTACTTCCACAGCAAGAACAGATATCTCCTGCGTTTACTTGGATTAGGTCTTTGTATCTACTCTCTTTAAAGTTAAGCATTTTAAACCCAACCCAGTGATAATCTTTTTCATTTGCCCCACAACAGAGGTTTTTCTCTTCTTTAAGCTCATTGTCAATATAAAAATTGATATCTTCAGGGAGATTTACTGGCCCACAAAATCCAGCGATAAGACCCGCTTCTTCTACCTCTTGAGCACTGGCATCTACAAGGTCTAAAGCACCACAAGCATTGAGTGCTTTTGTCTCTTGAAGAACATCATTGCCTCTTATAAAAAAGACTACAATCTCCTCTTTTTCCTCATAAATTGCTTTTTTAATCACCGCTTTAATGCTATAAAAAGGATCCACTCTTAGATAGTTACATACATCCTCAATCGTTTTTTGCTCAGGTGTAAAAAACTTTGCTGTTTCAGCGATTGGAGCTTCTACATCTGTTGTTTTTTTAGCTCTAGTAGCAGCTTCGATGTTAGCAGCATAGGAGCAATTTTCACAAACGATTATGTCATCTTCACCATTTTGAGCTAAAACCATAAACTCTTTACTTCCACTTCCACCTATAGCCCCACTATCGGCATCTACTGCTCTAAAATCGAGTCCTAAGCGAGTAAAAATCTTTGTATAAGTCTCTTCCATATGGTCAAACTCTTTTTTCATACAAGCTTCGTCTTTATGGAAACTATAACCATCTTTCATCGTAAATTCACGACCTCTTAAAAGTCCAAATCGTGGTCTTGCCTCATCTCTAAATTTTGTAGTGATTTGATAAAGGTGTAAAGGTAGTTGCTTGTAACTTGTGATTCTATTTTTAACGATATCCACAACAACCTCTTCATGTGTTGGACCTAAAACAAAATCATTATCTTTTCTATCACGAAAACGAAGAAGTTCTTTCCCAAAAACACTATATCTGCCACTTTCTCTCCAAAGCTCAGCTGGGGTAACAACACCCATTTGGATCTCATTTGCGCCTGCTTTATCCATCTCTTCTTTTACGATATCTTTTATCTTGTCAAAAACTATTTTCCCTAAAGGTAAAAAGTTATAAAGTCCACTTCCATACTGTGAAACAAACCCTGCACGGATAAGGTACTTGTGGCTTGGAAGTGTTGCATCTTTTGGTGCTTCTTTTACGGTTGGTGCAAAAAGATTACTAAATCTCATTATTTTTCTCCATCATTCCCATTTGGTATTCGCATTTATACATATTTATCCTCTTTGTAACGTCTTCATTTATATCAAAAACTTCTTGTATTGATTGTACTATGGTATCTGCTTCTGGTTTCTCAGCTACTTCTTTGAGTGTCTTTGTTGGATGATGTAAAAAAGAGTTAAAGGCATAATGCAAAATCTTTTCAACATTTTCTTTATATTCGAGTGGGAGATTGCCTTTTTTGATAGCTCTTTCAATCTCTTTTAAAGAACACTCTTTTGCTTTATCTCTTAATTGCTTTATAATCGGATCAACACTTAAAGTTTGAAGCCATTTAAAAAACTCTACTGTTGAGTTTCCAACTATCGAGTATGCTATCTTGGCTTGTTGCTCTCTTAATGCTAAATTCGCGGTCACAATCTCTTCTAAATCATCAACAGCATATACACTGATTTTATCGTTCTCATCAATCTCTATGTCTCTTGGTACGGCAATATCAAAAAAATATCTTTTAAAAGAGACATCTTCAATCATATCGTTAGTGATGACGCTATGAGGTGCACCTGTTGCAGAAAAAATAACTTGATATTTGTTGATAAAATCACTCAATTTTGAATAAGGAGCAACACTTACACAAGAGTTAATCTCATCAGCTAATTTTTGAGCATTTTCTAAATTTCTATTGACGATAGTGACTTTAGCACCACTTGTTAAAGCGTGTTGCACAGCTAGTCTACTCATCTCTCCAGCACCCACAACTACAACTTCAATGTTTTCTAAACTTCCTAACAACTCCTTAGCCTTGCTCACTGCAACACTTGAAACAGAGATAGGATTTTTGGAGATGTCTGTACTTGCTCTTACATTTGCTGCGCATCTAAAGGTATGGTGCATAGCACGCCCTAATTTTTGTCCACAAAAGCCATTGTCAACAGAAAATTTAAAAGCATCTTTTAGCTGCCCCACAATTTGCGTTTCACCGATAACTAAACTATCTAATGAAGAAGCTACTGAAAAGAGATGGTGAATGGCACCATTGTCCTCATAAACATCAGCCCTCTCTTCTAAATCCTCTTTTGGAAAATGAGAAAGCTCACTAAGCTTTGTAAAGATATACTCTATGGATTCACTACATTCACTTACGCTACAAATTATCTCTACCCGATTACAAGTTGAGAGGATAATCGTCTCATTGATAAAAGGAGACTTTTGTAAAGTACACATAAAGTTTGTTTTTTTTGTTTCATCTGCAAAAGAGAGTTTTTCTCTTATCTTTATATCAGTGTTTTTATGTGTAAAGCTGATAGTTAAATAATGCATCAAAATTCCCTTACTATCATCTCTTTGATTATCTTTTCAAGTTCTGGGGAATTTTCCTCTTTTATCATCTCTAAAGCCTCAAATCCTAACTTTTTAGCATACTCAATCGAGCGGTTTATAGCATTGGTTTGAGCCATTTTCTTTTTAATCCACATGGACTCTTCTTCACTCAACTCTTTTTTAAAGTATGAACGCAATTGCTCTTTTTCTTTATCATTTAAATCATTGTACATGTAAAGATATGGTAAGGTCGTTTTTCCCTCTTTAAAGTCATTTAGAGCAGGCTTTCCTAGAACTTCTTGGCTTTGTGTAATATCTAAGATATCATCTATAATCTGAAATGCCAAACCTAAGTTTTTCCCATAGATTCCATATCTCTTAGCATCTTTTTTTGCCAAAAGCGCTGCGCTAAAAGCAGAAGCTTCTATGAGTGAGGCAGTTTTTTTGTAAATCATATCAAAATATGCATCTAAATCTTCATTGAAAGTGCTAGAGAGTTCGACATCTAAAAGCTCACCGATAGAGAGTTGTGTAACAGCACTAGAGATAGAGTATGCAACATCTTGTGGCAGTGAAGTTAGTTCACTAAAACCTTTTGAGTACAAGATATCACCTAGCATAATAGCTGTTTTGTTGCCAAAAGTAGAGTTAATCGAAGCAACACCTCGTCTTGTGAGTGCATCGTCGATAACATCATCGTGTAAGAGGCTTGCTGCGTGTATAAGCTCAACGATAGAAGCTAGTTTTATCGCTTCATCACTACTTGAAGCAATCTTAAGTATGAGTTTTGCTCGAAGTCGCTTGCCTGAAGGAACTTTACCAAAAAGCTCCAAACTCTTAGAATCTTTGAGAGATTCTATATGTTTTACCATTAACTCTTCAACTTTTTCTAACACTTACTACCCTATTTCTCTTCTGGTACATGAAAATCTACCAGAATTCGTTTTTTATTGTCTTGTATAAATATATCAAAATCAATCTCTTTTTTAGATTGATCTATGTCTGATAATACTAATAAAAGATTTGTTTTATCGTTAAATTCACTCTCTCCATTTGGTAAGAGTTGAAAATCTACCCTATCTAAAGACCTTTTCTTATATAAGATGTATTGATGTGGATAACCCTGAGCATTAACTAGAAGCGTAACTCTATCTCCCACAAGTAATGTCCATCTGAAAAAAAACTCACTTTTATCTAAACCTTTAGACTCAGTTGTTGCTATGGTTATATGTGCTATTTCATCTTTTTTCAGAGTGTATCTATGCTGATGATCCCATGAAATATCTGCGCAAAAGAGCATAGAAAAACTAAAAAAAAGTAGAAAAATTTTACTCATTTTTTGTTAAAACATCACCAACAGTTGATATAAAAAAGTCCATCTTTCTATGGTGCATTTCATCTTGCTTTTCATACTTAAAATTCATAATCTCTTGTTCTAAATCAATGTCGTATTTTGAAGCCAACTCTTCTAAGATAGACTCCATAGCAACATGCCTTTCAACGCAATTCAAAAGAGCATCTTCTACAATCGTTCTGTTTGCATGAAACATAACATCAAAGAATTTACTTTGAGGAGTTCCCACTAAGAAATCATCTTCATCCATGTGTAGCATATCGTCTCCTAATCTCATAGAACCTGAGATTATAGCATAAGGATTCAAAAACAAATCTTTTGTACTATAAAAACTTTTCTAATTTGTTAGAAGAAGCGTATCAGAAAAAAATAAACAAAATTCCAATGATAAATCAAATTAAAAGCTCAAAAAAAGATTTTATTTTCTATTTTGTTACAAGAGGAGTATAGAAAAGATATATAGAGGAAAAAAGAAAAGAAAAAATTGCTTTTTATCGTTTTTTTTCTTAAAATAAATTAGACTTTCTTTTTTTAAGGTGCATTTTTGCTTACTCTTCAACCTATATAGGAGAATTTGATGAGAACTATCGATTGTCGAGATATGCCCGTTCCAAAACCTGTCGTTCTAGCAAAATCCACACTAGAAGAACTCCCTCAAAACAGTGCTGTTATCTTTATCGTTAACTGTGACATGTCTGAAGAAAATATCCTTACTTATGCTCAAAGCAAAGGTTACTTCGTAAGAAAAGAACAAAAAAATGCAGGTACTTTTATAACAATAGCCAAGTCATTTTTTTGTGAGATTGATGAAGAAAAAGCTGAAAAAAAATACATACAAGATAGAGCTTTACTCATCACAAATGATTGTATAGGCAGAGGTTTACATGGTGATGAACTCATGCAAGAGTTTTTAGAGTCACTCCTTCTTCAAAAAACTCTTCCATCTAAAATCATTTTTTTAAACCAAGGTGTGAAGCTTACATGTACGCTTCAAAACAATCAAATCATACAAACTATACGTCAGATAGAAGAAAAAGGGGTGAAGATATATGTGAGTTTAAAATCTCTTAGTGACTATCAATTTTTTGAAAAAAACTGTATCGGAGAGTCTATAAGTATGTTTGAATTGGCAGAAATTTTAATAAACTGCAACACTTCAACTATCTAATCTTTACTTTTTTGATAAAGTATAAAACTCCTATTTTATAGTATTTTTATAGCTTATTTTTCTATTTCTTATAAATTTACTTGACAAAAAAAATCATATATTTTAGAATTTCACTATCAATTTTAAAAAAGGAACAAAAATGACACAAGAAACTTTAGCTTTACACTTTGGATACGAAAAGAATGATTTTGGGACAATGGCTGTGCCACTTTATCAAACAACAGCTTACGATTTTGGAAATGCTGAGAGAGCAGCGAATCTTTTTGCACTCAAAGAGTTAGGACCTATCTATACAAGATTAAACAATCCTACAACAGAAGTTTTAGAAGCAAGAATCGCAGCGGTAGAAGGTGGAGAAGCAACTCTAGCTACGGCAAGTGGACAAGCTGCTATATTTTTTGCTGTTGTAAACTTGGCTGAGGCTGGAGATAATATCTTAGTCGCTAGAAAAATCTATGGTGGGTCAACAACACTTTTAACACATACACTCAAAAGATTTGGAATCACAGCAAAATGCTTCGATAGTGATGATGCACATGATTTGGAAAGTCTGATTGATGAGAAAACAAAAGCTATCTATTTTGAGTCTCTTTCAAATCCTCAGATAGCTATCCCAAATGTAGAAAAGATAGTTGAAATCGCAAACAAATACAACATCGTAACTATATGTGATAACACCGTTGCCACACCTATACTTTTTCAACCTTTAAAAAAGGGAGTTGATGTGGTTGTACATAGTGCTAGTAAGTACATCACAGGACAAGGTCTTGCCATCGGTGGTCTTATCATCAGTAGAGTTGGGCTAAACGACAAACTTATAGGAAATGCAAAATATCCTCAGTTTAATGAGCCAGATGAGAGTTACCATGGACTTGTATATGCAGATTTACCATTTCCACTCTTTACACTAAGAGCGAGACTCTCTCTTCTACGAGATATCGGGGCAGTTCCTTCGCCATTTAACTCATGGCTTTTTATCCAAGGGTTAGAGACGTTAAGTATCAGGATGGAAAAACACTCTTCAAATGCCTATAAAGTGGCAAAGTACCTTAAAGCACATCCAAAGGTTTTAAGTGTTTCTTATCCTGGACTTGAAGATGACTTACAGCATGATAAAGCAAAACAGTACTTTAAAGATGCAAAAACTTCAGGTTTGTTGAGTTTTGTTGTTTCAGATTTTGAAAGTGCGAAAAATATCTTGAACAACACAAAACTTTTTAGCGTTGTTGTAAATATAGGTGATTCAAAATCTATCATCACACATCCAGCAAGCACAACACACCAACAGTTATCTACACAAGAACTAGAGGCAGCTGGTATCCCTCAGGGTCTTATAAGACTTAGCATAGGTCTTGAGGATGCAGATGATTTAATCAAAGATTTAGCGCAGGCGATTGGATAGAAGATGGCTCTTGTTTCAACAAAAGGGATGTATGGTCTGAGTGCTTTGTATGAGATTTATCTAAGCAATTCACTCAAACCCATACAATCTAGGGATATAGCGCAAAAAGCAAATATCCCCCAAACTTATCTTGAACAGATTTTACTGATTTTGAAAAAGGAAAAATTCGTAAAAAGTACACGAGGTGTACATGGTGGCTATATGCTAAACATCGATGCTAATAGTATAAAAATCAAAGATGTATTTTTGGCACTTGAAAAAAATCTAAATATCGTTGAAACAAAAACAGGAAATTCTGTTTTGGACAAGTTTTATGACGAGTATACAAAACAGCTTCATCAGCTTTTAGATCTGTCTTTGAGTGAATTACACCATAAATACAAACAAAAAAGAACTATTAGTTATACAACATTTGGATTATAGGGGAAAAAGATGAAATACGCTCAAAATGTTACACAGTTGATAGGAAATACTCCTTTAGTTAAGTTAAGCAGTGCTTCAGAAGAGAGTGGAGCTTTGATTTTGGGAAAATGTGAATTTTTAAATCCTACACATTCGGTCAAGGATAGGATTGCTTTAAATATGATTCAAGATGCGCTAAAAAGTGGAAAGATAACCAAAGATAGCATTATCATCGAGCCAACAAGTGGAAACACAGGAATTGGACTTGCTAGTGTATGTGCATCTTTAGGCTTAAAAATCATCCTCACCATGCCAACGTCTATGAGCTTAGAGAGAAGAAAACTCCTAAGTGCTTTTGGTGCAAAACTTGTTTTAACAGATGCAAAACTAGGCATGAAAGGCGCGGTAGAAAAAGCATATGAACTTTCAAAAGAGATTCCTAACTCATTTGTTCCTATGCAGTTTTCAAACCCAGCAAACCCAGCTGTACATGTACAAACAACAGCAAATGAGATATGGGATGACACGCAAGGAAAAATCGATGTTTTTGTTGCTGCTGTTGGAACTGGGGGAACAGTAAGCGGTGTTGGTAAATTTCTCAAAGAAAAAAACAGCTCTATAAAAGTATATGCAGCAGAACCAAACCTCTCACCAGTTCTCTCAGGTGGTTCTCCAGGACCACATAAGATACAAGGTATCGGTGCTGGATTTATCCCAGAAGTTTTAGACACAAACATATATGATGAAGTTATCCAAGTGAGTTACGAAGATGCTGTCGCTACGACTAGAGAACTGGCTGAAGAAGAAGGTATCTTAGTAGGGATTTCAGCGGGTGCGAATGTCTTTGTAGCAAAAGAATTGGCAAAAAGAGATAATCTCAAAGGGAAAACGATAGTCACAATTCTTTGTGATACAGGAGAGAGATACCTTAGTGGTGATCTGTTTGAGTATAGCGAGGAGTAATCCTCGCTTTTTAACCTAAAGCCTCTTTTATCAAAGCTTTAGCAACTTCTCTTCCTTCATTGACTATGTGTTTGATTTTCAAATCAGAAAGAAGCTTTTTCTCTTCATAATCTGCGACACGAACTATCATATTGATAGGTTTTTTAAATGATGATAAAATCTCACAAATAAGTCTTGATTTTTTTTCATTGTTGATTGCAACGATAATTGCCTTTGCATTTTCTACATTAGCTTGTGTAAGTATGCTTTTTCTTGCGGCATTTCCAAAAAAAACAGGTTCATTTCGGCTCTCACCTAACTTTACAAGGTTAATGTCATGTTCAATCACAAGATACGTTACATTCATCTTTTTAAGGCGATATACTATCTCTTGCCCTAGTTTTCCATAACCACAAACGATGATGTGGTCGTTAAAACCAGAAGAACAGATGATATGTTCATTATCACACTCTTCGCTTATAAAAATATCTGCTATATTTTTGATATTTTTTAGAATAAAAGGTGTCAAAATCATAGAAAAAACAACTGTGACTATGAGAATTTGGTTGATAGTTTCATCTATAAGGGAACTAGAGTTTGCTAGAGCGAAAACAGCTAAAGAAAACTCTCCAACTTGACAGATAGACAAAGCTGTTTTAAATGCAGCTCTCTTGTTGACGTAAGTGACAAGCAAAACAAAAATTACAATAGCTTTTATAAGCATTACCCCTATAAGTAGGGCTAAGATTTGGAAAAAATACTCTTGAACGATAGATATGTCGATTTGCATCCCGATGGTTACAAAGAAAAGACCTAAGAGTAGATCCCTAAAAGGAACCAAATCTGCTTCGATTTGGTGTTTGTATTTTGTTTCAGATATCATCATCCCAGCTATAAAAGCTCCTAAGGAGTAAGTAAATCCAAAAACATGGGCAAGATATGAAGCTGCAATCACAATCAATAAGATAGAAGCTATAAATATCTCCTCAGAATCCGCCGAAACTACCTTTGCTAAAAAATGATTTAAAAGATACTTTCCGATGATATACAAAAGAGATAAAACGATAAAAGCACTGATAAAAGTTTCATACAACAAAGAGCTTATCGAACTACTTTTTGCTGCAAAGATATTTATCATCAACAAAAGAGGGATAACTGCGATATCTTGAAAGAGTAAAATTCCAAGAGCTTTTCTTCCATATATTGAGTGGATATTTCCGTTGTCATTTAGAATTTTTAAAACGATAGCAGTAGAAGAGAGAGCAAGGGCAAAACCTATAACAATAGCACTTTTTTGCTCCACCCCAAAAAAATACTGCGCAGAGAGTGAAAATATACCACCTGTGAGCATAACTTGAACAAGTCCGTTAAAAAAAACCTCTTTTTTCATGCTCATTAAATGCTCTATCGAAAACTCTAAGCCTATGGTAAACATCAAGAAAACTATCCCAAACTCAGCTACATGATGGAGCGTTTCATCGCTGCTTGCACTGTTGAGTCCAAACATATATGCGATAATCGTACCAGTAAAGATATAACCTATGATAGTCGGGATATGATACTTTTTAAGAAAAAGATTTAATAAAGTAGCGATGAAAGTCGCACTCAGAAGGATGATGAGTAGATTATCCAAAACTACTCACCAAAAAGTATAATTTCATAGCTATTTTTTCTCTTGACTAGTGGATTTTTGCTTCGATGACCACCTTTTAACTCTTCGATTTGAATTCTTAATTCTTCAATAGTGTTTTCATATTCGTCAAGTTTTTCTTTAAGCTGCATTACGACATCAACACCAGCAAGATTTACACCTAAATCTCTTGTAAGTCTGAGTATCATTTTGATTCTATCTATATCTCTTTGAGAGTATAATCTCATTTTTCCATCTGTTCTTGATGGAGTTACAAGCCCTTCTCTCTCATACTGTCTTAAAGTTTGAGGATGTATGGTTAAAACTTTAGCTACAACACTAATCAGGTATACTGGTTCATCATATCCATGCATCTGAAATACTCCTTATCTTTATGGTAATTTTGTTTCCATGAGTTGTTTTAACTCACTATCAAGCTCTTCTAATTGTGGCAATATGATATTTACTTTTAGATATAAATCTCCTTTAACTTGAGTTTTTCTATCCATGACACCATACTCTTTTACTCTAAATTTTTGATTATTTTTTGTATTCTCTTTTACTTTTAGAGTAATCTCTTTGTAGAGTGTATCCACAACAACTTTACCGCCAAATAAAGCAGTCTTAAGAGGAATATCAATCGTTTTGATAAGATCATTTCCATCTCTTTCGTAATCTGGACTTGAAGCAACTTCAACACTCAAGAGTAAATCACCACTTTGACCTTGAAAACTCTTTCCTTTACCTCTTATGCGTAGTTTTTCACCATTTTTGATACCTGCTGGAATCTTTACATCAAAATTTTGATTGTTATAATTTACGGAGTGTTTTCCACCAAGAACGGCAACATTAAAAGGAACGGTAATTCTAGCATTAACATCTAAATCAGGCATACCAAAACCACCAAATCCATTACTAAAACCACCAAACCCTCCACCCATGCTAGCACCGCCAAATCCACCACCAAAGATACTTCTTAAAATCTCATCTAAATTTGCACCACCTTGGGAGCTTGCAAAATCATGAAAATTTTGACCACCAAACATACTATCACCATATTGGTCGTACTGTCTTCTTTTTTGTTCATCACTTAAAATCTCATAAGCAGCGTTAATCTCTTTAAATTTATCTTCGGCACCTGCTTCTTTGTTTATGTCTGGATGGTACTTTCTAGCTAATCTTCTGTACGCTTTTTTAATCTCTTCACTGGATGCTTCTTTAGAGACACCAAGTGTTTCATATAAACTGTCACTCATCCTTCTAACCTCTTTTGTCTATTTTTTATTTTTATTTTACCACAAACCTTTAGTCTATGTCAATCAACTTTTTGTTAAAAATTTATTTAAAAATATTTACCTTATGTTTACTAGAGTTATTTATAATTTTAAAAATATTTAAGGAGATTTCAAATGAAAAAAATTATTATCTCTACTCTTTTAGCTAGTTCTTTGCTTTTTAGTGCTTCAATTGACATTTTAGAAGCTCCTAAAAATCCACAAAGAGAGGATGCAACAAGTCAAAATATAGTTTTATCTTATCATGGCTCTATAAAAGAGGCAAAAAAAAGTGTTGTAAATATCTCAACTACAACAGAGATAAAACAGCAAGGATATGTAAATCCATTTTTCAATGACCCATTTTTTAGAGAGTTTTTTGGTGATAGATTTGGTAACCAACCAATGCAAAAGCGAAAAGCAAGTTCACTAGGAAGTGGTGTTATCATCTCAGAAGATGGTTATATCATCACAAATAACCACGTCGTTGAAAATGCAGATGAAATCGTCGTGACTCTTTTAGATAATGAGACAGAATACAAAGCAAAGGTTATAGGTTTAGACCCTAAAACTGACTTAGCTATCATCAAAATCGACGCTAAAGATTTAAAAGCAATCAATTTTGCTGATTCTGATAATCTTATGGAAGGAGATATAGTTTTTGCTATCGGTAATCCTTTTGGTGTAGGTGGTTCTATCACACAAGGTATCGTTTCTGCACTTAACAAAAGTGGCATTGGATTAAACCAATACGAAAACTTTATCCAAACAGACGCTTCCATAAATCCTGGAAATTCTGGTGGAGCTTTGGTAGATAGTAGAGGAGCTTTAGTAGGTATAAACAGCGCTATACTCTCAAGAAGTGGTGGAAACAACGGCATAGGCTTTGCTATACCATCAAATATGGCAAAAAAAGTAGCTTCTGCTCTTATAGAAGATGGAAAGATTGACAGAGGTTACATCGGAGTTTCAATTTCTAATCTCACAAAAGATTTTAAAGAGATTTATAAGAGTGAACATGGTGCTTTCATCATGGGAGTAGAAGATGGCAGCCCTGCGGATAAAGCTGGTTTAAAAAGAGGTGATGTAATCGTTGAGATAGATGGTGATAAGGTTAAAGATGCCAATGACTTAAAAAACATCATAGGAAACAAAAAACCAGGTACAAGTGTTAAAGTTAAATATGAAACAAGTAACAACAAATTTGAAACAGTAACTATAAAATTAGCAAATATAGATAAAGTCTCAGAGAAGGGCTCAAATGAGTTTTTAGATGGTTTGATTTTAGAAGAGTTAGATTATAAAACGAGATACAAATACCAGATACCTAACTCTATAAATGGTGTTTTAGTCGTCGAAGTACAGCCAAACTCAAAAGCTGAGTCTTATGGCTTCCAAAGAGGAGACATAATCACTCAAATCCACAAAACACTCATAAACTCTTTTGAAGATGTCCAAAAAGCTCTCAAAAACAGTAAAAAGAGCAAACAACTAGTCTTTGTAAAGAGAAATGGGAGAGATTTTGCAATCGTTATCAAATAGCCTAAAGTTTAGGCTATTTTTGTTATAATCTTTAAAAAATACGAAGAGAGTTTATGATTAAGATTTTGATGATAGAGGATGATACTGAATTAGCGGAGATACTAAGCGAGTATTTGGAGCAGTTTGATATGCAAGTAGAAACTGCTGAAGACCCTTTTATAGGTCTTTCAACTTTGGCTACTTCAAAGTTTGATTTAGTTATATTAGATTTAACTCTTCCAGGACTTGATGGTCTTGATGTTTGTAAAGAGATTAGAAAAAAATATGACATCCCTATCATCATCTCTTCTGCTAGACATGATATAACAGATAAGGTCAACGCACTTGATAATGGTGCTGATGATTATCTTCCAAAGCCTTACAATCCACTTGAACTTGAAGCAAGGATAAAAAGTCTTTTAAGAAGGCATAATCATGATTTTGAAGTAAAAGAGTTAGCTACAATAAATAACCCTAAAAAGAGTGATTTTGAACTTCATGAAGATAAAATGACTATCCTTTTTAAAGGAGAAGCACTTAACCTCACAGCTGCTGAATATGGTATATTAAGCTACCTAATCAAAAAAGATGGTGGGGTGGTTTCAAGAGAAGAGTTGATATATAGCATAGATGTTATCAGCGAAGATACTACAAATAAAAGTATAGATGTTATCATCGGTAGGATACGACATAAACTAGGAGAAAACTCAAAAGAACCAAGATATATCCACTCTGTAAGAGGCATTGGATACAAATACACAAAATGATAAAAATCTCTAAATCTTCTATCTTTTATAGTATAACTTTTATTTTTTTAATTGCTTTGACTGGTATCTTTTTAGCCTTTTTGTTTTTGATGGAATATGATAAAAAAGAGTACACCGATAAATTAAATCAAAAATACTCTATCATTGCAAGAGCAACACTCTTTCACCTAAACAACTTCATCACAGAAAGCGAATTAAAAGAGCAAATCGAGGATTATCAACTTAGTAAAATTGAAGATAAAAAGCTAATGGATTTTATCATTTCACAATCTGTTGTTATCCAAAAAATTAATAGTAAGATAGGTGCAAGTGCTATCTTAAAATACCAAAAATACCACTACCTGCTTATCCAACATGAAGATTCGATTTTACTTTTCAAAGATGAAGATTTTCAACCTCATAGATATGATGTTATCAGGGGGATTTTTGGGCTTATTTTGCTTATTATTATTGTCGCTTATATCATGACTATACGCAAAATCAAACCTTTAAGAAAATTAAAAAGACAGATGGATAAGTTTGCCAAGGGAAGCTTAGATATCAACTGCAAATCAGATGGAGAAGATGAGATATCTGAGGTTGCAAACTCTTTTCACAATGCTGTTGAGCAAATCCAAAAACTCAACAATTCAAGACAACTTTTCTTAAGAAACATCATGCATGAGCTTAAAACTCCTATCACAAAAGGTCGCATTAGTGTCGAAATGATTCAAGATGAAAAACAGAAAAAAAGACTTATAGGAGTTTTTGAAAAACTTGAACTTCTCATTAACGAATTTGCTTCGATTGAACAAATCACCTCAGGTGCTGGCTTACAAAATGTTAAACCTGCTCGTCTTTTAGATATCATTGATGAGTCTATCGACTTAGCAATGGTTTCAACTGATAAAATTAAAATCGAAGTTGATGAAGATTTGATTTTACATGTAGACTTTAGACTCTTTACAACTGCTATCAAGAATCTTATCGATAATGCTATCAAATACTCCATCGACCACTTTGTTATCATCTCTACTTCAAAAGATAGGCTCTCTTTTATCTCCAAAGGTTCTGCACTCCAACAAAGCTTAGAGCATTATGTTCAGCCTTTCACCCAAGAAAAAAGTACAAATCATGGCTTTGGACTAGGGCTTTATATCGTTGACAACATAGCTAAAGCACATCATCTAAAATTTACCTATAAACACAACAATGGATATAATTATTTTAACTTTGAAAAAATAGATAGTTTATTGTAGAATTATCTAAAATTAGCACTTCAAGGAGATTAGCAATGTCAAGTATCGCTTTTTCAAAATCGGATTTAAGTTCTCTAATCGATCATCATATAGCTCTTTTGGAAAGATTTGGTATCAAAGATGAAGCTCCATTTTCTGTGATTTTTTTCTCGCTAGAAGATAAAAAAGAACTTGATAGCATAGAGATATTTCAAAGAATCCTTAGACAAACAGATGCTCTTTTTGAAGTAGATAACCATTTTGTTGTTATGCTACCTGGAACTGATTGGAATGGTGCAACTGAAGTTCTCTCAGGAATCCAAGAATTTTTAGGTCAAAAACCACAAGATAACATCGTAACATTTCCAGAAGATGGAGAAAATGCTACTGAAATGCTAAGAAAACTAGAAAACCTCATTGAAGACAATAGTGATTTGATAGTCACTTTTAACAAGTAGGATTATAGATAATTTTATAGTATCTTAAAGATACTATCTCAACAAATTTTAACATGTAAAACAAAATTGTTTTTGTTTTACATGTATATTCAATTTTTCTAAAGCTTCGTACTGTTTTTACCCTTATTTGCCAATAAAAAAAACAAAATAGACTCTTCTGATTTTTACATGTAAGTCTAAATATAGCATCATTTCCTTTTTTTACATGTAAAGCCATTTTGGCTATATTTTGTGTTGTTTTCATAAAATCTTATCCAATTTTGTCCAAAAAATATTTTCCGTATTAAACCCCTCTTCTCTTAAAAAATATAAAATCTCTTTTCTATCTTTTGAAGTTAGTTCTTTGCTTCGTGACAAAATCCAAAGATATTTTTTACGTGGTTCACTTACAATACTATAACGATAATCTTCAGCTAGTTTTATAATCCAATAATCTCCATAAAAAGGCCAAAAAAATGAAACTTTTAATTTTGTATTTGTAGTATCAACACTATATGCTTCTCCCATTGCACTCGCTATCTCTTGTCCATTTTCATCATAACAACGATTAAGAACTTTCAAGCTTTTATCTTTGGCTAAAGTATATGTTGCACTAGCTCCTATGCAGCCTTTTTCAAAGCTATTTTCATATCTTCCTACCTCATACCAAGTTCCCAAATACCTTTGGATATCTACTGTTTTAACAGTAGAAAGATTTTGGTATTTTGAAGAGCAACCAGTAAATATAATCATAAAAATTAAAAAATAGATGTATTTCATAACTTATCCTCATCTAATTCACGAATAGGCTCTGCTTGTGGCTTGGCAATATAATATCCTTGTACATAATCTACTCCTATACTTTTTATACACTCTAACTCATATGGGGTTTCAACACCTTCTGCTAAAACTTTGATATTGTTTTCTTTCGCTAAATTATATAAAGCTTTATAAACAGATTGTTTAAGTTCATCTGCATAGATATTTGAAACAATTTTTCTATCGACTTTGATAATATCTGGCTTTAAGTCTATAATCATATTTAAACTAGAATATCCCTCTCCAACATCATCAAGTGCAACTTTGAAGCCTTGCTCACGATAATACTTTAAAATACCCTTTAAATGTTCAATATCTTTTACTTGTTCTGTCTCTACTACTTCAAAGATGATATTTTTTGGATCAAATTCTAGCTGATTTGCCCATTTTACAGTTGAAGCAAGACAAAAATGAGGATCATAAATAGCTGTTGGCAAAAAGTTGATAAATACCTTATGTTTTATTTTTTTGACAGCAGAAGTTTTCAAGGCTGATTCCCGACATAATCTATCGAGTCTAAAATTCATATCATTTCTCTTTGACTTTGAAAAGAGTTCATCAGGATAGATTAGTTCTCCTTTTTTATTTACACCTCTTATGAGTGCCTCATATCCATAGATACCTTTTGTTTTCATATCGACTATGGGTTGAAAATGAGAAGTAACACTCTGATTATTTATAATGTCAAAAAATTCTTGGTCTCTTACTAAATTTATATAGATTTGAAGGGACTTGGCACTTAAAATAG
>DLUF01000052.1 GCA_002742765.1 Sulfurospirillum sp. UBA12182
ATGAGTATGGGTATGATGATGCTTCCGCCTGTTATGATATCCTTGCCTTTTAAACTTCTTATCTTCGTGCTTGTTGATGGCTGGAATTTACTTGTAGGAAATCTCGTTCAAAGTTTTCACTAGCTTTTTTTGACAAACTTTTTCTCTTTAACTAAAATTTTATTTGTATTGCCATAAAGGAAAAAGATGAAACAAACATTTCTCATTTTAGCGCACTCAAATATAAACTCTTTAGTATAGAACTGGTATAAGTAATGTTTAGACATTTTCATCCTTATGAGATATATATACCACAAGATACTAAAAAACTCATCATCGGCACTTTGCCACCTCCACGCTTTTGCACTCGTGAGTTTAAGCCCAATGATGTTGATTTTCCATATGGAAGTGAGGATGGGCTTTTATGGAAAGTGCTCGATAAAATCTACTCATTAGACTTAGAATATAACCAATCTATAACCGCAATACAACAGCGTAAAGAGTTTTTGATGAGAGAAAATATAGGTATCTGTGATATCGTAAGTGAGTGTAAAAGAGAGAAGATAAATGCACTTGATAGTGGAATGAGAGAGATAATCCCTAGAGATATCTTAAAAGTACTTAGAGAATATACAAGTATACATACTCTCATCTTTACAGGAGTTATGCCTAGAATGATTGTTGAAAAGATACTAAACAAAGAGGATATATCTTTTACATGTAAAGATGAAGATATCCCACAAGTACATGAGTTTTTTTATGCAAAAAGAGTGATAAAAGCTATCTCACTCACTTCTCCTTCACCAGCAGCAAATCGCTCTATAGGAGCAAATAAAACTTACAAAAAGAAAAAATCAGACACTCCGATGTATAATACTTTTGATTTTAGAGTAGAACAGTATGAAAAAGTTTTTAAGGGGAAGATATGAAAAACAAAGTACTAGAACAGCTACAAAGTAGAAAATCTATAAGAGAGTTTACAGGTGAGAGAGTGAGTGATGAGGATTTAAAAACTATCTTACAAACTGCACAAAGAGCACCAACTTCTATCAATGCGCAACAAGTAAGCTTAGTATATACTCGTGATAAATCCAAGATAGAAGAGATAGCGAGGCTTGCTGGTGGACAAAAGCAGATAGCAACTGCTGATGTATTTGTTGCTGTGGTTATCGACTTTAACAGAACAAACCATGCTGCCATAGCTATGGGCAAAACACAAGTAGTAGAGAAAACGGCAGAGGGGATTTTAATGGGTGCTGTTGATGCTGGTATAGTACTTAATCATCTTCAAAGTGCTGCGCAATCTTTAGGGTATGGTACAACTGCTATAGGGGGTATAAGAGCGAACTCAGATAAGATGATAGAGATATTTAATCTACCACAAAGAACCTTTGTTGCGGTTGGTTCAACGATAGGCGTACCAACACAAAAGGCGAAAGATGCTGTTTTAAAGCCTCGTGTTGCTTTTGAAAGCTTTGCTATGGAAGATAGTTATGATACACAAAAAGTAAAAGAGGGAGTTTATGCTTATAACCAAGAGTTTAAAGAGTTTAGAGAAAAAACTGGCTCAGGCGACATGCCAACATACTTTGAGATAACAGCAAACTCTTATGAAAAAAGTTATTATAGAAAGACAGGTACTGTACTTCAAGCTCAGGGATTTAGATTTGCGGATGATGTTTAAAAAATTGTTTACATGTAAGAGATTTTTTCTTACATGTAAAGATTGAGTTTATGAGAGCTTACTCTCACAGGTAGCTCCCTCTTTAAACTCCCCACACTCTTTTACATACTCAATTCCCCATTCATACATCGCATGTAAGATAGGACGTAGTTTTTCTCCAATGTGAGAAAGAGAGTAAACGACCTTTGGAGGAATCTCGGCGAAAACTTCTCTTTGTATAATTTTATGTTCTTCTAGTTCTCTTAATTTTATAGTGAGAGTTTTTTGTGTGATATCACATACTTGCTCATTGAGTTCTTTATATCTTTTTGCTCCATCCATCAAATGCCAGATGATACCCAATTTCCATTTGTCATTGAAGATATCTTGGACTATGGAGATAGAACATTGATACTCTTTTCCGTTTACTTTGTACATTCTTATCCTTTGAAAACGTATTATATCATAAGAATTATATGTTTATTACATTCAAAAAGTAATGTAAAGATATTTTAAGTACATAGAGTTTATAATTTTAGAAAAATTAAGGAGCAAAATTTGAAAAATGTGCTTATTATCAATGGGCATCAGCACTATGCTGGTGTAGCAGAAGGGAATCTTACAAAAGCTTATATCGATACAGCAAGTGAGTTTTTAACCTTACAAGGCTTTGATGTAAAAGTTACCAACATAGAAAAAGATGGCTACATCCCAGCACAAGAGGTTGAAAAGTTTAGCTGGGCTGATTATTTTATCATTCAGTATCCTGTTTTTTGGATGGGAGTACCTTGGTTATTTAAAAAATACATAGATGAAGTTTTTGGTGCTGGTCAAGGAAGTGTAACGTATGTCAATGATGGCAGAAGCAGAAGTGATGTAAGTAAACGCTATGGAAGTGGTGGGCTGATGCAAGGTAAGAAGTATATGCTCTCTTTGACATATAATTGTCCTACAACAGAATTTAGTGCAAAAGATGGTTTTTTTGATGGACTAAGTCTTGATGAAGCAAATATAGCAACACATAAAACTTGGCAATTTTGTGGTGCAACACCTATGGAAACATACTCTGTTCATGATATTTTTAAA
>DLUF01000061.1 GCA_002742765.1 Sulfurospirillum sp. UBA12182
GACCTTGCAATTTTAAGCTTGCCAAACTTACCTCTTTTGGTTAAGGTGGTGTGTTATGCTCGTAAGCAATAACTGAGGTTCCATCTATCATTTTTAGTATGTAAATATAAAAAAGATAGCCTAAGTGTAACATGAAATTTTGTTAAATATTTGCAAAGTAAAAAAGAAGAATTGGTGAATATTTTTTTTAGTTTCCATTACAGAGAAAAATATACCAACAAGAGGCTTAAAATAGGTAGTTTTAAGCCTCTTGTTTATTTTTTAAAAAAACATAGAAAAAAACAAAAACTAAACAGGTGAATAAACACCTGTTTAGATCTGTCGAAGAAGTTTTGGTGAAATTTGTCGTCTTATTTTAATTGCTTTTTCAACTTCACTATCATTATAAGGTAAAGTTTCAACTACAGAAAAAGCATCATTTAAAGACTCTTGGATAAAGTAGACTTTCTCATTTTTTACTTCAAACATTTGAACTATATTTTTTATCCTTGGAGCTTGTTTATAATCTTTCAACATTCTATCAATGATGCTTTGTGGTACCTCTTTTGATAAATAATGTACTGATTGTTTTAATACAACTATAAATATTAATATTATAAGATTTTGGGCATCATTTTTATTGAATCTTTTTATATCATGAATACAATCGATTATTGTATGTTTAATAATATCTTTAGCGCTATAGACTTGATATGATTTTGAGGTTTGAACTATATTGTGTTCATCTCTTATATTCATAGTGATAACTTTTGAATATGGATCAATAATCATAAAATGATTGTCATTTATAAGCATCAAAAATTCATAAAATTTAGTGTGAAAAGGTTCATTTATCCAAAGATTTTTAATAACTATGTCTTTGTATAAATTAGAAAGCTTATAGTCCAATACATCTATATTATAGAGATAATATTTAACAGATTCTTTTTTTCCAAAAATACTTTGCTCAAATATTTCTTTTTGTTTATTTTTTTCATTTTCAAGTTTTCTAAGCCTCTCTTCTTCCATAACTTTTAATTTTTCTAATCTCTCAAATTCTTTCTTCTCTTGCTCATAGTAGATTTTATCTTGATACTTAGTATAAATATAATATCCCAAGAATAACAGCAAAAATGTCGTAATTATGATAATAATACTAAAGAGACTCATCGGAGTCTCTTTAGTAAATCTTGATTATGTAGTAATTTAGTTAAATGTTGTGGAGTTGATCTAAACTCTTTTTCAAGTACCGTGGCAACTGAGTAGCCCATAAATGCAAGATTAAAAATCTTATACATTGCTTTTGCTTCAGATTTAGAGATAAATATATTTTCAGCACCGTTGTGTTTGAGCTTCAGATTTTTTGTACTTTGATATTCAGTGATATCAAGATATTTGTTTTGATTATTGCCAATATCAAAGAGGTTTAGCTCTTCCATGAAGTGCACTGTATCGCTAAAAGTTGATGTTAGTATCTGATTACCTACTAAAACTAACTCATTTCTAATAAACTTTTTTTTTGCACTTTGGTCCTCTTCAAAAATATGAAGCAGATGTATCTCTTTATCAAAATTGAGTGCTACAGGTATAATTTTAAGTTCAATCCCAAAATCATCTCTAAGTGTAAATATTTGATCGTGTGCCATTTTTTTAATTCTCCTCATTTTTTATATTTATATTGTTTTCTAGTTCTATCCATAATCCATGGATTGTTGAGTAGGATACTTCAAGTTTGTGATATTTTGCAAAGTACTCAGAAATTTGTCTAAAGCTCATATTATGTTCCAACTTTAGAGTTCTCACTATTGCCCAATATCCAAGTACCTTCTGCCGTTTTATTTTGCTTTTATTGTTTTTACCACGCATCCTCCTTATAGCATTAAGATTTACATCATCAAGTTCTTTTGTAGCCGACTCAATGGCTAGAATAAGTGATGCTAATGTCAAAATTGTATTATCAACATCACTATGGGTACTTTTTAGCTTGTGAAACAGTTGCTTTTGAAGCTGCAATATCTGCAGCTTCATTTCTAAGTCAACTCTTGCAAATAGGCGCAACTTTTGGTTTTGCTCTTCATGATTGAGTTTTGTGAGGGCTTCTATAATTCTACTTTTATTGGCACTCATTCTTTAGCCTCCATTTCTTTGTTATCCAAAAAATCTAGAATATCTTTTATCTTAAAGAGATATGCTCCTGAAATATATCTATACCTAGGAATTAAACCTTTCTTTACTGCATTTTGATAGCCTATTTTGGGTAGTTTTTTCGACAATGATGAATATCCTGGTTTTCTCCATATTTCACATCCTTGTCGCAGAACTAAATATTCACTTTTATATTTTTCAAAATATAACTTTTCTCTATCAGTCACAATATTTTTCCTTATTTTGAAATCAAATAATGCGCAATATTTGTAAATGAATTTTATTGCAATGACTACAAGTTTATCTATAATTTTAGATAAAATAGGAATTGAAATTTTATATATTATTAAGGTTTACAATGAATTCATTCTTTAACTTAGCAATAGATGAAAAGCTTGAAAAGGAGATTATTGCTGAAACAAACTCACTTTCTTGTGTCAACTATATTGAATTTAGAAATCTTTCTGATTGCCATCTCTTTTTTTTGAGTTACTTTGACATTTACCATGGAAGCTATTCGCAAGAATTAGATAAGATATTAGAAAGCTGGTTTACATTACTATCAAATTATACATGCTTCACAGCAGAATATATTTGTAACCATCCCTAAAAAATAGA
>DLUF01000079.1 GCA_002742765.1 Sulfurospirillum sp. UBA12182
ACTGTTATTTCAACTCTTCCAAGAAGGTATTTTATTTTTCTTGCTGCAACTTTTCCTCCACCTACAATCAAACATTTCTTACCTTTTATGTTTAAAATTACTGGCAAGTAATCCATCTTGCAACATCCTTTGCATGATAAGTTATGATTATATCCGCTCCTGCCCTCTTCATACTAGTTAAAATCTCCATCACTATGTCCTTTTCATTTATCCATCCCATCTTTGATGCAGCCTTTACCATTGAATATTCTCCACTCACGTTGTACGCCGCAACTGGAAGATTAAACTTTTCTTTTGCAAGATGTATTATATCTAGATAAGAAAGTGCAGGTTTTACCATTACTATATCTGCACCTTCTTCAATATCAAGCTCTATTTCCATTAAAGCTTCTCTTTTATTTGCATAATCCATCTGGTAAGTCTTTCTATCTCCAAATGCTGGAGCAGAGTGAGCCGCATCTCTGAATGGGCCATAAAAAGAAGATGCGTATTTTACACTGTAAGACATTATAAGGGTATCTGTAAATTTATGTTCATCGAGTTTTTTTCTAATTTCGTAAACCCTTCCATCCATCATATCAGATGGTGCTACAATATCAGCTCCCGCTTCTGCATAGCTTAGTGCAATATCAGCTAGTACAGTCAAACTCTCATCGTTTAAAATCACACCATCTTTTACAATTCCACAATGGCCTTCTTTTGTATATCCACACATGCAAACATCTGCAATCAATACAATATCTTCAATTTCTCTTTTTATTTGTCTAAGTGCTTTTGGAATTATCCCAGAAAGTGCACACTCTAAATTCTTTTCCTCAGGCACTCCAAAGAGTATAAAACTTTTTATACCATATGATCTTGCTTCCTTTATCTCTTCAATTGCTGTATCAATAGAATATCTAAAAATACCTGGCATCGAATCTATTTCCTCTTTTAATTTGTAACCGTCCTTAATAAATAGAGGATAAACTAGATCATCCACACAAACCTTATACTCTCTTACAAGGCTACGTATAATCTCATTTTTTCTCAATCTTCTAGGCCTCTTTATCAAGATCTACCCTCCCTTTTTCAATATTTCCTTGCAAAGTTCTTCATATGTGTATTTTTGTGGCATTATTTCAACTTTGTATCCATGATCTTCTATACATTTTTTAGTGACAGGCCCTATCGCACATATCTTTTCTTTATTAAGTTTTGCCATTTTAAGAAAAAATAAAAATGATGATGGGCTTGTAAAAACAACATAATCCATTTCTTTTTTTAATACTTCATTTAGAACCCTCTTCATTCTATAGTTCTCAATTGTTTGATAAATCTCAATCTTTTCTATGTTTTCCTCATTTATATCCTTCCCTAAATTCGACGTTATATATGCTGCCTTTTTTCTTTTATCAATCATTTCAAATAATTTTTCAGAAAGCTCTTTTTCAGGGATAATATCAGCAAATACGCCAACTTTTTCAAATTCTTTTGCTGTCTTTTCACCAATTACCGCTATCTCTGTTTTTAGGTCTCTTAAGTCAATTTTGAATTTCTTTAGCCACTTTAAAAATAGCCGTACGCCGTTTTTACTTGTAAATATCAATGTCTCATATTTATCCAAATTTTTTGCAAGGTATTCAAGTTTTTCCACATTTTCTTTAATATAAAAGGTTGGAACAAAATAAAGTTGAGCGCCGCTTTTTTCTAAAATTTCAAAATCCTTGCTATACTGAGTTGTAATTAATATTTTCTTTCTAAATAACTTTCCGCCTTCAAACCAATTTATTCTCTTCTTTACAACATTACCAACAACCAAAAGCGAAGGTGAATCAAATAATCTTTCTTCAAGATCCTTAATCGACGTCAGATAAGTTTTTTGTAGATTTGTCGTTCCATTGTTTATAACCGCACAAGGTGTGTCAGGTAAAAACTTTTCAAGAAGTTTTTCTTTTACAAAATCTATGTTTTTTGAAACCATTAGAAACACTATAGTACCACTATCTTCATAAATTTTCGTGTCTTTACTATGTCCTGTATAAACATGAAAGTGTGAAGAAATACCTCTTTGTGTAACAGGTATTCCTGCATAAGCTGGTGCTGCAATTGCTGAAGTTATACCTGGAATTATTTCTACTTTAATTCCTCTTTGCGTTAAATAGTCAAATTCTTCCCCACCTCTTCCAAATACAAACGGATCTCCACCTTTTAACCTAACAACCACATTTGCCTTTCTTGCCTCGTCTTCTAAAATTTTGTTTATCTGTTCCTGAGTTTTGGAATGATTTCCTGCAACTTTACCAACATATATAAGCTTTGCATCATCTTTTGCAAAATTTAAAAGATTAGGATTTATCAGATGATCATAAACCACACAATCAGCCTCTTTTAAAACTTCTAATCCCTTTAAAGTTATTAATTTCAAGTCTCCAGGTCCGGCACCAACAAGGTAAACTACTCCCATCTTATCTCCCCTAACACTTCATATGCTCTATCTTTATCAACGACAAGCTTTTCTCTCTTTTCATTTTTAAATATGTGAAAAATCAATTGATCATCATTCTTTTCACAGTAAAAACCAAACGGCGTGTTACAATCAAAACCTGAAATAGAAAGAACTTTTCTTTCTATTTTTGAAACATATTCTGTATCAGGATCTACAATTTCATCTTTTACCTTTTCAAATAAAGGTAAAAATTTAGATGTAAATTCGAGTGCTAAAATTCCTTGGCATGGTGCTGGAACAACTTGCTCTATCGAAAAATAATTAGTAATTTTTTTCTCAAGCCCAAGTCTTTTTAATCCTGCCGCAGCAAGGACAATTCCATCAAGCTCACCGATTCTTTTTAGCCTTGTATCAACATTTCCACGAATGGGTACTATTTCAATGTCTGGTCTTAACATACTTAATTGAAACATACGTCTTTTACTTGAAGTTCCTATTTTTGCACCACTTTCTAGCAAAAAGAAATCATTTTTTCCAACAAATACATCCCTTGCATCTTCTCTTTTTAATACTGAAGTTA
>DLUF01000076.1 GCA_002742765.1 Sulfurospirillum sp. UBA12182
CTCGTTTATTATGGCTTGAAAAGCTTTTTAAAGATAAAAATAAAATCAAAATTTTGGATTTTGAAGTTAAACAAAAAAAAGCAGTTCCCACGATAGAGAGCGTTTTGTATCTTCTTTCTTTATATGATTTAGAAAAAATCTACCTTATTGTTGGTTCTGATAATTTTTCACAAATTACAAAATGGCATAGATATGATGAGTTAAAAAATCTTGTAGAGTTTGTTATCGCTACAAGAGATGTGATAAACTTTCCAAAAGACTTGAAAAAATTGTCTATAAATGTTAATATCAGTTCCTCAAAACTTCGAGAAAAAATGGATATATCTTTCATCCCAAAAAAAATCGAAAATGATGTAAAAAAGTATTATCAAGGAAAATAATGGAAAAAAGAGTAGAAGCTATTGTAAAAATCTTAGATGAAAAGAAAGCTGAAAATATTCAAACATTTGATATGAGTGAAACGGATTATTTTGTTGACCAAGTCATCATCGCAACAACTATGGGTGATAGACACGGAGCTTCTTTGTTAGATGAGTTAAAAAAACAACTTAAAGGCAGAGGTGAAGACTTCTTGCAAATTGATGATGAAGGTGAATGGATAGTTATAGATATGGGAGATATTTTAGTACATCTTATGACACCACAATACCGTTCACGCTACAATCTTGAAGAGTTTCTGACACACCGAGATGAAGAGATGAAAAAGGCTATGCCTTCAACTTTAGACGATGAATAATCTTTACATGTAAAGAAGGAAAACCTTCTTTACATTTTTTCTTTCGCTTTAATACCGATAAGACTCAGTCCTACTCGCAAACTAACTCCTACCATAGCAAAAAGTTTCAAATATTTTTCTTCGTTTACTTCGCCAACAACTCTGTTTTCATTGTAAAACTTATGCAATAAAGCGGCTAAGTTTTTGAGATACTCTGTAAGTTTTTGTACCTGATAAGAATGAAAAGAGTCTTCAAGCACTTCAGGAAGAAGTAACGCTGTATAAAGAAGATTTGCAGCTTCTTCACTCAAATTTTCAAGCTTTACATGTACAATCTCATCAATAGTTTTTCCACTCTTAGCAAAAACTTGATTGATTCTAGCATGTGCATAATTGATATAAAATATAGGATTTGAGCTATCTTCTTGCTTAAACATATCAACATCAAATTCTAAGTGTGTATCACTTTTTTTACTTAAAAACACAAATCGTAAAGCATCACTACCAACATCATTTACAACATCGCTCATTAAGATAAAGTTACCAGCTCGTTTACTCATCTTGTAAGGTTCTCCACCTTTGAGTAGCGAAACCATTTGAGCCAAGATAACTTCTAATTTCGTTTCATCATATCCTAAAAAATTAATCGCAGCTTTTACCCTAGCGATATATCCGTGATGATCTGCTCCCCAAATGTTAATGTAGCGATCAAAGTTTCTTTGGTACTTATTATCATGATAGATAATATCACCTGCTAGATAAGTTGCTCGACCATCTTCTCTTACAACAACTCTATCTTTTTCATCGCCTAAATCGCTTGAACGAATCCAAGTTTTTCCATCTTTTACATAGGTTTTATCTGATTTTTGAAGTTTTATAAAGCTATCTTCCCATTTATCGTATAAGGATTTTTCACTCACAAAATTTTCAAACTCGATACCTAGATCTGCTAAGTTAGATTTTATAAGTTCTATCATCTTCTCTTTTCCCCAAGAAGACAATAACTCTATATTTGATTCATCTTTGAAAACATCACTACCTAACTCTTCTGAAGCTTCTTGCGCCAAATCAACTATATATTCACCTCGATAAAACTCATCTGGCCAAGTCACTTCTACATGTAAGATATTTTCACGACCAGCTAGGTAGATAGAAAGTCCTAGGAGATAGATTTGATTTCCAGCATCATTTATATAATACTCACTCGTTATATCATACCCTAAATGTTTTCCTATACGATATAAAGAATCTCCGATTACAGCCCCTCTAGCGTGTCCGATATGCAAAGGTCCAGTTGGATTTGCACTCACATACTCTAAGAGAATACTCTCATCACGTGTATCTTTAGCAAACTCATTCTCATTTTTTATAGCATAAGTAGCATATTCATTTAAAAAATCTTCACTTAGCCTAAAGTTTACATAGCCCTTTAGTGAGCTAACTTCTTTGAAAATAGGATTGTTCTCAAATTTTTTACAAATCTCTTCAGCTATGAGCATAGGGGATTGCTTTAACTCTTTTGCTAAAGAAAATGCGATAGGAGTAGCATAGTGACCAAAAGAGAGGTCTTTTGGCTTTTCTAAAACAAAATCTCTTTGAAGTTCATCAAATATCGTCTTAATGACACGTTTTTTCAACTCTATGTGCCTATGCTTTTTTTGTTTCTTCTACATTTTGTGTTGTAGTTGAATTTTCTTGAGTTTTTTCTATCTTTTCTGCATCTGATTTTGTAGCGGCTGTTTCATCTTCTTGCATTTCGCTTTTGAAACTTTTTATCCCTTTTCCTATACCTTTTGCAAGCTCAGGAATCTTTTTTGCTCCAAAAAGCAGAACGACTATAACCAAAACTATCAATAACTGTTGTACACTAGGACCCATATCTTCTCCTTCATCCTTTATACTATATATTTTTTGTGTGCGAATTATACCATGATTTTCTAAATCTAGCGTAAGAGAGATTATTCGTCATCACTTACCCAAGAGCTTATAAAATCTTCTGTATCTATTGAACTAACTTTATGTCTTGAAGCATTTGCTATCGCGATAAGTTTTTCAAGAGTATTTTCAAAATTATCATTGACAAGAAGGTAGTCATACTCCCTTATCCTTGTCATTTCAGAAACTGCATTGGAGATTCTTTTATCGATAACCTCCTTTGTATCAGTACCTCTGTTTTCAAGTCTCTCTTTAAGGATTTGCTGATTTGGTGTTGTAACAAAAACAGAGGTGATGACATTACCAAATTTTTCTCTTGCGATTTTATGACCTTGAACATCTATATCAAAAACGACTAGTTTTCCTTGATGTAGTGCTTTTAAAATTGGCTTAAGTGATGTGCCATAGTAATTATCATGTACTTTTGCCCACTCTAAAAAAGCTCCATCTTGGATAT
>DLUF01000029.1 GCA_002742765.1 Sulfurospirillum sp. UBA12182
CCTGATGTACCACTAGAAAAACTTGCTATTTTAAATCAAACGACTCCAGCAAATATCTATCAACTCATTGATATAGAAGAGAATGAAGTGGGGTATGAAGAGAGCTCAAAAACTACAACACAAAAACCTCAAATGGGTAGTGGACTAGGGCAGATGAGTTTAGAAGAAGTAGCGAAAAATTATGCTATTGATTTGGAAAAAGCTTTAGATAATCTTGAAAAAAAAGGGATAAAAGCAGATAAAAATTCAAAAATGAAACCAATTGCTGAAGAGTTAAATACTACACCTTTTGATCTTTTTGATATCTTAGCCCAATGAAAAAGTGAGGATTTACTCCTCACTCTACTTTTAAAATCTCTTTTAAAAAAATCTCTAAATCTTGTTTTGTTGCTCCAGCAAAGGAGTTTTCTAAAAATCTATTTATACCTTTATCTTTATGCTTTACGATAGGAACGATTTTGATTCCAGTTGTTTCACTCATAAACCTTGACTCATCTCCCTCTTCATAAGCATGAAGTAAAATCGAGCGTGAAAAGTTGTTCAAAATATGATAATAGATATGTAAAAACTCTAATTCGTTTACTTCAAGTCCATAAAAATGTGTACAGATTTTCCATTCATGAGAAGCTATAGGGTGGACTTTTTCTGGACGGATGCTTATCCCTATTTCCTCTTTGATTTCTCGTCTCAAAGCTTCTAAAATAGGCTCATTATTTTCCATCGTTCCACCAGGAAATCCCATACGTCCATCCCATCTATCAACCATTATCACAGCAGGGCACTTCATATGTTTTATGTCATCATGAAAGTATTTCCAAGGGGCAATCTCTTTGACATAAATTGCTAAAAAAACAGCATTTTTCTTTGTTTTATTTATTTGTCCAAAGGGTATTCTTTGAATATCCATGTGTCTCTCGTTAAAAAAGTTGTGTAAATATAGCATAATTTTTGATACATTAAACCTCATTAACATACTTTATCTTATAATTTTATATAAAACATGAAGGAGATGAGATGAAAAATTTAGCTTTCATTGCACTTGTTGCTTCAATGCTCTATGCGGCGCCAAATACTCCAGCCTCTTTTGATATGTATGATACTAACAAAGATGGTTTTGTTACTCAAGAGGAATTTGAAGGGGTAAAAGCTCAAAGAATGATGGAAAAAGCCCAAGAGGGACGTCAGATGAAAAATGCTGGTAATTCTCCTACCTTTGAAGATTTTGATGCCAATGCTGATGGTTTTATCTCAAAAGAGGAGTTAGCTCTAGGTCAGCAAGCACAAAGAGCAAAACAGATGCAAAAATCAAACAAACAAAAAAATCAAGGTGCCTCACAAGGCAAGGGAAATAAAAATTTCCAATAGCTCTAAGAGAGGGTTTCCTCTCTTACTCTATCCAGCCTCCACCTATGACTTTTTGCCCATCATAAAACACAGCCATTTGCCCAGCTGCTAAACCTTGAACAGGCTCTTTTAGCTCTACTCTTGCGCAACTACCCTCTACTTTCACTCTACAAGGAGTTTTTGCACTTCGATAGCGGATTTTTACAGAACACTCAAACTCTTTTTTATCAATAAACATGTTGATATCTTTTATTTCAAAAGAGTTTATATCTAACTCATCTTTCAAACCAACAACAATCTCATTTTCTTTTGGTTTTATCTTGATTACATAGTGAGGTTCATGTGCACCTCTAACCTCAAAACCCTTTCTTTTACCAATAGTATAGTGCATATACCCGCGATGCTTTCCTACCACTTCACCTTTTGTATTTAAAACATTGCCTGGTTTGTCTATATCCATATGTTTTTGTAAAACTTCTACATACGTTTGAGGGACAAAACAGATTTCACTGCTCTCTTTTTGACTTGAAAACTCCTTGAGAACATCTATGCCTGCTGCAAATTTTTTGATATCTTCTTTGTACATTTGCCCTAATGGAAATATAACAAACTCTAAGTTCTCTTTAGCAACATTTGAGAGAAAATAACTTTGGTCTTTACTCATATCAGTAGCTTCTGTTATAAAACCATCTTCAAGCCTTACATAATGTCCTGTTGCAAGCTTATCCATGCCCAAAGACTTTGCAAAATCTACTAAAGCTCCAAATTTCACAAATCTGTTACACATAACACAAGGATTTGGAGTAAGTCCAATTTCATAATTTTTTACAAAAGGATTATAAACATATTCATTAAACTTCTCTCGTAAATCCAAGATATGATAGTCAATCCCCAAATATTCTGCTACTTTTTTAACTTTTCTTATATTTTCAGCGTGATAATCATCATCATTATGGAGTTTCATATAAACTCCTTGTATCTCATGTCCCTCTTCTTTTAATCTATATGCACTTACAGTAGAATCAACTCCACCACTCATAGCTACTAAAATCTTCAACTTTGCTTTCCTATTTTGTTATTGCTTATAAACTCTATCATCTGTTTATAATACTCATTTTCACACTCACCTAACTCTTTGAGTTCGTTTACATGTAAAACTAATCTCTTATCTATCTCACTTGCGATTAAATCTAAATCATCAGTATAAGTAATTAACTCTATATCCACTGGGCTTATCGTTTTGTGTTCAACAAGTGTAGTTTTTATAAAATCATACAGTTTTTCCCAAAACTTTGTTCCAACAAGAAAAATACTTATCTTAGTTATTTTTTTTGTTTGTGTCAATGTTAAAGCTTCAAAAAACTCATCTAAAGTTCCAAAGCCCCCTGGGAAAATCACATACGCTAAGGAGTACTTAACTAGCATAACTTTTCTTGCAAAAAAATAGTCAAAAGTTACATTTTTTGTCGTATATGCATTGTTACCTTGTTCATGTTCTAAGTTGATATTTAAGCCTATGGATTCAGCTTTACCACTCTCATAAGCTCCAAGGTTTGCAGCTTCCATAATCCCACTAGAACCACCAGAGACTATGTTGTATCCTCTATTTGCTAAGAGTTTAGAGAGTTTTCGTGCTTCTTGATAATAAGGATTTTTTTCATCAAACCTTGCACTTCCAAAAAAAGTTACACAAGGTCCTACATCTTTCATCTCATCAAAACCCTTAACAAAATCACTCATAATACGCAAAACACTCCAGACATTTGCACGTTCTGTGTCTTTTATGCGAGTTTTTTTCATTACCTGAGTTTTTCTAAACGCTCTCTTTTAGAGCCGATATCACTGATTTGGACTCCAAAATTTCCATCTATAATGACTACTTCACCAAGCGCTATCACTTTATCGCCAACCAAAATCTCAAGAGGATCGTTTGCTAACTGATCAAGCTCTATGACTGAGCCTATATCCATACTTAAAACATCTTTGAGAAGCATTTTTTTTGAGCCTATTCTTACTCGAATAGGAAGTTTAACATCTTTGATAAGTTCGATATTTCTCATCTCTTCACTACTCAAAGCACTTGCAGCTGATGGAGCATGAGATTGTGCCGTGCTTGTTGGACTTGCTTGTTCACTAAAGCTCTCTTGGACAATTGGTGATTTGCCACCTAAAAGAGAGTTAAGTCCATCATCTATAGCAAAAGCTATATGATCAGTAGTGCTTTGAATGCCCAAATCAAAAACAAAAAGTTTCACTAAACCACTAAAATCTATGCTTCCTGTTGATTCGATATAACGGATATCATCTACATTAAAACTTAGTTTTGGCATAGATTTTTGCCCGCCTAGAGCGGTTGAAAAAGAGCCTAAAATGTTTGAGAGAATCTCTTTTGTAGCATCTAAATCATCATCATCCATCTCTTCTTTCTCAACACCCTCGCCACCAAGCATCATATCCCCTATGGCTGTTGCAAGAATAGCAGAAATCGTTATCTTCATCTTTGCTTTTATATCGCCACTGATACTTACATCTAAAAGTGCTACTGGAGGTGTTAAGGAAACCTTAGCGTCTATATCTACTTCTTCGTGAAGTTTTACATTTGGAGCGATACCAGTCAACCCCTCAATAGTAGAGACTATCTCGTGTTCTAAGATATTTGTAAATTCACCCATTAGACTGCCTCCTCATTTTGGTTGCCTGCATATATTTTTTCCATTCTTTTCATCTCTATTTTTTCTAAAGCTGATTTTACATCATCTTTATCAGTTTTGATGAGTTGCTTGATTTTAATCGATTTTCTAAATCTATGCAAACCAATCTCTGCTAAAAAAAGCTCTTTTTTATCAATCAAAACGATGGCATGATCATCAGCTGGTCTATCAAGGATAATGATATCCCCTTGTTCTAAATCCAACAGTTCACCCACACTTAATTCGGATTTGCCGATAATTGCTTCATTAAAAACCTCAGCTCTTCCTACAAGCGCTGTTAGCTCTTTGTTTCTACTCTTCTTTGCACTCGTCTCACCAAGCATAATATCTCTGTTTGCTAAACGTGAGAGAATAGGTTCAAGATAGATAACAGGATAACAAAGATTTATCATCCCGCTTGAATTACCGATGATAATCTCCATAACAACCATAATAACGATTTCATTTTGGCTAACAACTTGAACGACATTTAGGCTTGACTCTTTTGTCTCCACATTAGGATACATCTCCGTAATCGGCCCCCAAGCTTCTTTAAGTCCTTGCATAACAATTCTTAAAATCGCATCCAATAAATTCAACTCAATATCTGTTAATTCTCTTGTAGATTCAAAACTCTCTCCAACACCACCTAAGAGTCTATCTATCATCGGAAAAGCGATAGAAGGATTTAGTTCTATAACACAACTTCCATCAAGTGGCTTGATAGAAAAAACGTTAAAACTTGTAGGAGATGGAAGAGACATTAAAAATTCACCATAAGTCATCTGGTCAACTGAATGTAGTTGAATCTCAACAATACTTCTCATGATAGAAGATATCTGGGCAGCGAGATTTCTTGCCATTTTATCGTGAATCCCTTTAACAGCACGTAACTGCTCTTTAGAAACCCTATTTGGTCTTTTGAAGTCATAGAGGATTATCTGTCGCTCATCACCAAAATCACTGGCTTCTAAGGCATCAGAATCCCCTTCTTCATCGACAACTTCAAGTAGGGCGTCAATCTCTTCTTGACTTAAAATATCAGCCATATTACTCCATCCTAGTTTTTTAGGCTTCTACGCCTAATCTCTCTTTAATTTTAGCTAAAAGTTTTTTGTGGATTTGAGAAATCCTTGATTCACTTATCTCTAAAATTTGACTTATCTCTTTTAAATTTAACTCTTCAAAGTAGTACAATTGTATCACAAGCTGTTCTCGCTCATTAAAACTACTTAAAATCGCTTGAACTAACTCCATGAGTTCATCTTTTTCTACCGTACTAGCAGTGTCTTCTTCTGATAATATAGTTATTTGCTCATTGATTGGCATTAAGGCGACAACCTTTGAGCCATTTCTTGCTTCTTCTACTTTTTCTAGCTCTTCTTCCAATAAATTGGCTAAATATTCATTGCTTGGCTCTTCCCCAAATTCACTCAAATACCTATCAATCTCTCTATCGACAGCTTTTACAAGTCGTCTATCACCCCTGCTCATAACATCCAAGCTTCTTAAAAAATCAAGCATCGAGCCTTGAACTCTCTTTCTGCCATAACCCCAAAAATTATCATTTTGTTCTCTATCGTATCGGCGTGAAAGCTTTATCATCTCTTCTGTACCCACAGCGATAAGGTCATTAACATCCACAGAACTTGGCAATCTCTCTTTCATGCGATATGCCATCGCTCTTACAGCAGGTAGATACTGCAAAACTAAATCATCTTGCTCTTTTTTAATCTGCTGATTATATGCGTTAAGCTGCTTTTTCTTGATTTGCTCCATCACCTGGCAAGCTACCTTTTGTCAATTTTTCATAACCATCATTCATTTTCTCGATGCTAAGAAGCAAACTATCCATTTTTTTCTCTCTCACATCAAGCTCACTCACAAAATACTCACTCACCTCTTCATACTCTTTTTTGTTAAACAACTCTAAACCAAAACGTCTAATATCAACAAAATTCATCACTACTACATGGATAAAAAGGTAAAAAAAGAGTGTAATCGCAGCTGTATAAAGTATGATATCCTCAGGTTGTATGAAGTTAATTACTGAGAAAATAAGCCCTATAAAAAACCCACATACTGTAAAAAAATAGATAAAATTTTCTGGACGAATCACTTTACATTCACCTTATAATTTTTGCTAAAATTGATCGATTAGTCTTTTAAAAAAACTACCAAAGCCTCTTTCTTCACTGTTTTTAAGCACTTTTCGTTCCAGTCTATACACAAGATTGTTGACTATCCTTTTCATATCAAGAGTTGCTGATGCATTTGGGGCATCATCAGTAAAAAGAGTTCTTTGTTTTATACTCTTTGCAACAAGCTTATCATCAGGAAGCCTTCCAAGTAAATTTAATTGTAACCCTTGGATATTTGCCATAGCAACTTTACTTATCTTTTCATGGATAAGTTCTGCCTCTTTTTCATTTTTTGTCATATTTAAAATAAGCCCTACACTATCTTTAACTTTACTTGTTATTTTGATAGTTGCGTAAGCATCTGTTATAGCAGCTGGATCTGGAACAGTTACCACTACAACCTCATCTGCTGCTTCTAAGAAAAGTTGTGTATGCCCCCCTATCCCAGCACCAGTATCTATGATGATAAAATCCAAATCATCAAGAACTTTTGTCTCTTCTAAAAATCGCTCATATAAAAATTGGTCATTATACTTTAAAATCTCATCTCCACTCTCACCTGGGATAAGGATAAGATTTTTTTTCACTTGAACGATTATATCTGCTAGAGTACATTCGCCTTTGAGTACATGTAAGATATTTTTTTCTATTCTTACATTCAAAATCACATCTAAATTAGCAAGTCCTATATCTGCATCAAAAAGTCCAACTTTATAACCATTTTTAGACAAGATATTTGCCATATTTGCACTGATAGTACTCTTACCAACACCACCCTTACCACTGGTAATGGCTATGTATTTTGTTTGTCTATTCTTTTTTAAAGCTGGCTTGCCCTCTTTTATAATCTCTTGCAGTTTATTTGCTTGATTTTGCATCCGCTTTCCTTTTGAAGCCATCTAACATACACTCGACCAAAAAGTCACTACTTGCGACAACTAAGTCATCAGGAACTTCTTGTCCGATTGAAAAATAACTCACAGGCTTATCAATATCATAAACTAAAGAAAAAACTGTTCCAAAAACCTTCGTTTCATCAAATTTTGTAAAAATAAGCGTGTCTATATCTAAAAATGAGAAATTTTTGTAAATATCTTTTAAATCTTCTAACTTGCTTCCTGCTGAGAGAACAAGATTTACATCGATTTGATACTCACTATTTTGGACAAAGCGGTTTAATTTCATCAACTTCTCTTTATCGTACTGACTACTTCCTACTGTATCGATTAAAATCAAATCGCAATGATTTAAAGAGCGAAGAGCATTGTTAAAATCAGCTGGGTCAACAACATCTTCTATGGGTAAACGCATCATTTTTGCATATTGAAAAAGTTGCTCTACTGCACCTATCCTATACGTATCAAGAGTGATAATGCCTACTTTTTCTCTTTTTTCTTTTAAGTAAGAGTAGCGTGCTGCTAGTTTTGCTATGGTTGTCGTTTTTCCTACACCTGTTGGTCCTACAAACATCATCAATCTTTTTGAGCCCTTTTGAATCTCCATTTCACGTCTAATAGGGACCATCTTACGAAGCAATACTTGAAAATACCTCTTAATAGTTTCTGAATTTTCTCTCATTTTTTGAGGCATATGCTCTAAAGTAAGTTGCATGATATTGTCCAAATGGTCTGGTCCCATACCACTGATACGTGCTAATTTGTATATCTGAGAAAAC
>DLUF01000040.1 GCA_002742765.1 Sulfurospirillum sp. UBA12182
TTTTTTCTCAGGTGCTGGGATAAGTGCTGATAGCGGTATCTCTACTTTTAGAGACAGTGATGGTTTATGGGAAAAACATAAGGTAGAAGAGATTTGTATGGCGGGGTGTTTAAGCTGGAACAAAGAGGCAACTTTGAATTTTTATGATTTAAGACGCAAAGATATAGAGGATAAAAAGCCAAACTTGGCACATGAGATGATAAGTGAGTTAAAAAACCAATACCCAGATAAAGTAGCTATCATCACGCAAAATGTAGATGACATGTTTGAACGTGCTGGATGCAAAGAGGTTTTGCATCTTCACGGATTTTTACAAGAGATACGATGCCAAAGATGTGATTTTGTAAAAAACATAGGCTATGAAAAACAAAACAGAGAGGAAAAATGTCCTACATGTAAAGGTGAATTACGCCCAAATATCGTCTTTTTTGGAGAGGCAGCTCCTATGTATGAAAAGCTTTATGAACAACTAGAAGATTGTGAGGTTTTTGTTTGTATCGGAACGAGTGGTGCTGTCATCAACGTTGATATGCTTGCCCAGTGGGGTGAGTATAAAATCTTAAACAACCTAGAACCCAGTGAGCTTATCCATGAAGAGCTTTTTGATGTAGTTTTGTATGAGCGAGCTAGTGAGGCCATCAAAAAAATCATCCCTTTGGTGCAAAATCGACTCAAAGATTGATAAAACTCAATTCTTTTTTCTTACATGTAGAGTATAATTGCGAAAAAATACAGGCATTTTGAGATGACATTAGAAACGATACAAAAAGGGATAATTTTAGATAAAGGGATACTTTATTTTGATTTTACTGCTTCAGGGCTTGCGTTTAGACCTATCGAAGAGAAGATACAAGAGATTTTACTGACCTATGCAAACACACACTCTGAAGTGGCTTCAAATGCGATAAAAATGAGCGAATACTATGCCAAAGCAAGAACAGACCTTAAAAAAGCTTTAGAAGTTGATGAGCGTTTTTATCTACTTCCAGTTGGAACTGGAGCGACTGGGGCTATCAAGAAATTTCAAGAACTTTTAGGTTTGTATATCCCTCCTAAGACAAGGGCTAGATACCATATCGAACCAAAAGACAAACCAGTCGTGTTCGTAGGGCCATATGAACACCACTCAAACGAGATAAGTTTTAGAGAAGCTTTATGCGAAGTTGTTCGTATACCACTAGATGCGATGCAAAATATAGATATAGAACAGTTTGAAAAGCAACTCATCAAACACAAAGATAGAGAAATCATCGCTTCATTTTCCGTAGCATCAAATGTTACAGGGGTTTTGAGTGATTATCGAAGTATCTATGAGTTGGTCAAGAGATATGGTGGTATCTTATGTTTAGACGCAGCAGCTGCCAGTCCTTATATAAACATAGATTGTAACTACTATGACGCTCTTTTCTTGTCTCCGCATAAACTCTTAGGTGGGGTTGGTAGCTGTGGACTTTTGGTCATCAAAAAAGAGCTATGCACTGACATAAAACCTACTTTTGCAGGTGGTGGCACGGTTGCTTATGTGAGTCGTATCGGGCATGATTTTTTAGATGATTTTGAGTTACGAGAAGATGCTGGAACCCCTGGAATCTTACAGTTTATCAGAGCTTCACTCGCTTATAATCTTAGGAATGAGATAGGTTTAGAGTGGATAAAACAGACAGAAGAGGAGTTAAAAGTCTATTTTGGCTCAAGAGTGAGAGAGATGGAGGGTGTAAAGCTTTATTGTAGTTTTAAACAAGAAAAACTTCCTATCTTTTCTTTGAATTTTAAAGGGATTAACCCCTATGACATCTCCAAGTTTTTAAGTGACCATTTTGGCATCCAAACTCGTGCAGGCTGTTCATGTGCTGGACCTTATGGGCATGATTTGCTAGAGCTTGAAGATAACCAAAGCTTCGATGAGAAACCAGGTTGGCTTCGCATAAGCATACACTACACACATACAAAAGAGCAGATAGATACCTTGCTTCATGCTCTAAAATCAGCCATAGATTCCTTGGGAGAAAAGAGTAAATAAAGCGTAATTTTCTTCATTATAAGTTTTTAACATTAAACGACATCTTGTTCAAATAACGCTAAAAACATTTTTAAATCTACATTGCTATTTTCAAGATTTTGCAATAAAAATATCAAATAAATGAACATTTTTTATGTCATTTATTTGAGTACATAGAGCTAAATTGTATATAATGTCATTGAATAAATAGTTATCTGAAAAATGCACTTTCAAACTTTTAAAGATAATAAGATTCAAATTAAACTTTGGATAAAATTACAAAATTATAATCATATAAATATCATTGCAAAATGAAATATTTTTAAATAGACTAAAAATAAGTTGCTATGCTTTTTCAAAATATAATGAGGAAGTATTATGCAAACACCTAGTCTATTTGATTATATTAACAATACACAAGGAATAGATATAAAAGCTTTAACTTATATTTCACTTTTTAGTAGTGCTGGAATTGGTTGTTATGGATTTAAACAGCAGGGTTTTAAATGTATCGCAACAAATGAGTATTTAGAAAAAAGAATAAAAATACAGCAATATAATGACAAATGTGAATTTGATAGCGGTTATATCCAAGGTGATTTATCAAAAAAAGAAGTACAAGATAAAATCTATAAAGAATTAGAAAATAATAATACAAATGACTTAGATGTATTAGTTGCCACTCCTCCTTGTCAAGGTATGTCAGTAGCTAACCATAAAAAAAACAATGAAACAAAAAGAAATTCACTTGTTGTTGAATCTATTAAAATTGTAAATAAAATCAAGCCTAAGTTTTTCATTTTTGAAAATGTAAGGGCATTTTTAACTACTATTTGTACCGATATTGACAATACTGATAAACCAATTGGTGATGCAATTGAATTAAATTTAGCGGGTGATTATAATATACTATCTAATGTAATCAATTTTAAAGAGTATGGTTCTCAATCAAGTAGAACAAGAACTTTAGTAATAGGAGTCAGAAAAGACTTAGTTAATATTAGTCCTTATCAACTTTTCCCAAAAGAACAAAAAGCAAAAACTTTAAAAGCTCTAATTGGTGATTTACCATCATTAAAAATTATGGGGGAAATACACAATGAAGACATTTATCACTCATATCGAAGTTTTGATAGTAAAATGTTACCTTGGATAAAGGATATAAAAGAAGGAGAATCTGCTTTTGATAATAAAGATCCATTAAAAAAGCCTCATAGAATTGTTAATGGGAAAATAGTATACAACAAAAATAAAAATGGTGATAAATATTCAAGATGGTATTGGAATAAGGTTGCTCCGTGTATACACACAAGAAATGATATTTTAGCTAGTCAAAGTACAATTCATCCATCAGATAACAGAGTGTTTAGCATTAGAGAGTTAATGCAAATGATGACAGTACCAAATAGTTTTAAGTGGTCAAATAAAGATTTTAATACACTTAATAATCTCTCAATAGATGAAAAAAGAAAGTATTTAAAACAAGAAGAGTTAAATATAAGACATTGTATAGGTGAAGCAGTTCCAACTAAAATTTTTGAGCAAATTGCCTCCAATATAAAAAAAGCTTTAAAACACAAGGTATTATCTATCAATGAGATAAACAGAATAATACAAAAATATAATCTTGAAGATATAGATACACTAAAATATTTTATATTAGATAATGAATACAAATATGATATAAATACTCTATATAATATTGCAGAACTTTCAAATATAAAAAGAACTGAAACTAAAGCATATTTTACAAGAGAAGACATAGTATTTAATGTTATCAATAAATTGCCTAGTTTTAACTCTAAAAAGAGTTTAAAAATACTAGAGCCATCAGTAGGGATTGGAAACTTTTTACCTTTATTGTTTAAAAAGTATAAAGATATTCCAAATGTTGTTTTAGATGTTATCGATCTAGATAAAGACTCATTGGATATATTGAAAATACTATTATCTAAAATAAAAATACCTAAAAATTTCACTATAAACTTTATTCATACAGATTTTTTATTGTGGGAAAGCAACACAACTTATGATCTAATTGTTGGAAATCCACCTTATGGGAAAGTTGTAAATAACAAAGCTTTACTAGATAAATATAAATTAAACTGCAAAAATAAAGATACAAATAATCTATTTTCATTTTTTATTGAAAAAGCTATAAAGTTATCAAAATATGTATCCTTGATTGTTCCAAAAAGTTTAATTAATGCACCAGAGTTCAATCAAACAAGAGATTTATTAGAAAATATAAACCTACACTCTATTACTGATTACGGAGAAAAAGCTTTTAGAGGTGTAAAGATTGAAACAATAAGTTTTTTACTTGACACTTATAAAAAAGAGAAGTTTGATAAAATAAAAATTGAAAGTTACATTACAAATAGTCTAGAGTATCAATATAAAGATTATATATTTTCTAAAGAGTTTCCTTATTGGTTAATATATAGAAATAGCTTTTTTGATGCAATTGTAAATAAAATGGAATTGGATATTTTTGAAAGTTTTAGAGATAGACAAATTACAAAGAAACATACTCTAAGTAAAGGTAAAATCAGAGTTCTCAAATCAAGAAATATTGATAATAATGATATAAAAGATATAGAAGATTATGATTGTTTTATAAATGATATTGATAGTTTTGTAGTATCAAAATTTTTGAATCAAAATAATATAGTCTTAGTACCAAATCTTACTTATTATCCAAGAGCTACATTTTTACCAAAAAATACAATAACAGATGGATCCGTTGCACTTTTGAAACCTAAAAACAATATCAATGTAACACATAAACATTTAGAATATTATAGTAGTGAAGAATTTACAGAATATTATAAAATAGCAAGGAATCGAGGGACAAGGTCACTAAATATTGATAATAATTCAGTTAAATTTTTTGGATTGTTGAAAGAAAACATATCTTAATACAAAGGAATTACAAATGTATAAAAATAATTATGGACAAAATGGACAAATAAGGTTTAAAACTGAGAACGAATACTACCAAGCACTTGGTTATTTAGCAAAGTCAGACAACACATCATCTATTCATTGGGAAAACAACGAGGAACAAGGTGCTTGGGGAAGTGAAGGTAGAATACATTTTTTAATTAATAATCCTCCTATACCTGGATATTTTAAATTAACAGCTGGTAGGCCAGGTGTAGAATATCGTACTAATTGCAATGAATTTGTTGAGAATATTGTAATGAATCATAATTTTGTAATGGGTAGTAGCCAAAATATTGCAAACATAAGAAGTACAGTGCCATCCAGTTTTATTGGTGATTTTAATTATGGATTAACTCTTTAATAGTGCAAGGATATTAATTTATGATAAATACTATAGAAGCTTACTTAGAAACTATTGATTTAGATATTAGAAAAACAAACAGCGCTAGATTTTTTGACCAAAAAGTGCAACCAGATGTTTTAAGTGCTGTTTGTGAATGTATATTAAACTGCATTAATGAAGATGACTCATTTAGTGTAAACGATGTCAGATATTGTAAATACTCAAATGAATTAGTTACAGAGATATTTAATAAACCAGATATAAAAAAAGCAGAAAATGAGTATGATAAATTCTTTTCTCAGCCATTAAAAATGTTAGCTTATAGTGGCTTATTAAGTGAAGAAAAAAATGGTCGTTCTAATGTATATAGAGTTTTAAAAAAAGAGTTTATTGAGTATATTTCATTAAGAGATAGAAATGCTTTTTATTTTTTAGCAGCTTATCTTGAAAAAGTTTTAAAAGATAGTGATTTGTGGAATGAGTTTGAAAATTTTTTCAAAGTTCAAGACAATCATTCACTTTATGAGATAAAAGAAAAATTCAAAATCTTTATTCAAACAAATACCCCTATAAAAAAAGAGTATGAGCCACCAAGAATTTTTAATCCACTATTAAAAATATTAGCTTTTAAATATAAAAAACTAGGTACACAAAAAGGTAATGTTGGAGAAGTTAATTATAATGATTTATTATATAATCAATTAAATTGGAGAGATTTAAAAAAAGAGAAATCAATTTCAAGACAAGAGTTCAATAAAGTTTTTGAACATCAAATTGATAATAAAAAGTTTTATAAATATCAAATTGAAAAAGCCAAAAAATTTGTTAAATCAATTCATAAAAATAGTGAAATTCATAGATTTAATTCATACCCCGCCACGCAAGCACATCATATATTTTTATCTTCACAGTTTCCAGAACTAGCTGACATCCCTGAAAATATTATTGCTATAACTCCAAATCAGCATTTTTATAGGGCTCATCCAAATAATAAAACTGCTGTAATTGATAAGTCATATCAAGCAATATGTTTAATATCAAAGTTAGACTCTGTTGAGATTGATTATAGAAATGGAAATGGAAATTATTCTAAAGAAAAATTTATAGATGTTATTAATATTGGCTTTGACAAGAAATTTGATTATACTTTAGATTTTGAAGAATTGAAACATTGTATTATAAAAGAGTGTATATAAAATAAAATTTTAAAAGGAGATAATTTCATGATAATATTAGTTTTTTTATCACCATTTTTCATAGCATTAGCTTGGGTTTTATATGTTGATTCATCAAATATCACTATGATAGAGGAGTTTTATAAAAAGAACTCTTGTCAGAATATTTATAACTATAAATCAAGATACAAAGCAATTTGTGATGAAAAAGTGGTGATTATTAAAAACCAATTTAGTATAGATTTTAGTGAAAATGTATATATTAAATATAGTGATATTAAAGATATGAAAAAAGAGAATAGTAAAATATTAATCAAAACAGATAGTTTAGATGAGAGTTTATATTTTAAAGAGAGTATTGATAGTGAGGTGTTTTATAAAGAGTTAGAAAAAAGAGTGAAGTGATTATTTTTCTATTTCACTACTGGTGGAGTATTTTTTTAGCCAAAAATCTGATTTCCAATCACTTTTTTCTACACCAATTCCCTCTTTATACATATAAGATACTTGTTTTTGGGATTCTCTATGGTCTAGTCTTGCTGATAATAAAAAACACTCAAATGCTTTTTTTTCATCTTTTTTTGATAAATTATCACTTAAATAAATTTGACCTAGATTAAATATTGATGGAATATGCTCTTTCTCTTTTCCTTTTTCAAACCAAAAAATAGACTTATCTAAATCTTGTTTTATATTTTCACCCTTTAAATATATATTTCCCAAATAGTATGAAGAGTCAGTTGATCCTAAAATAGCTGCTTTTACATGATGCTGAATAGATTTTTCAATATCTTTAGATACACCAAAACCACTAGCATACATAATTGCAAGCATATAGTTAGAACGGGCATCCTCTTTATTTGCAGCTTGTTGATACCAATAAAAAGCTTCATCTGAATTAACTTCACTAATAGTCCCAAGGGAGTAGCTATTTGCAATTATTACCTGAGCCTCTAGGTTTCCACTTTTTGCATGTTTTAAATAACAAGTAAAAATATCCTCTTTAAACTGCTCTTTTGCATATGAGTGAATATCTTCTTCAGAAAAAGAGAGTGAAACAAAAAATAATAAAATTAGTTGTATATATTTAATTTTTATGTCATTTCCTTACATAAATATAAGTATTATCTTTCTCAAAACATAATATATCACATTTTTAGAGAATTTTATGTATTATCCTTTATTGATAAAAGGAAACTAATGAACGAATTGATTAAATTTATACAAAGTACAAATTTAGAAAAAGAAGATTTATTTATACAACTAAAATGCAACTTGGAAGAGGGAAAAACTCTTCAGTATATTACAAAACAGTATATTGAGGGGCGTGATGCTTTGATGGTAATAGATATATTATCTGAGTTTTATGATATTAAAAAATATGAACATTTATATAAACTAGAGCTTATTAAATCATTATTGGAATTAGGTTGGTTAGTACAAAACTCTTTTACTCCTGTAAAACTAAGTGAAATATCAAAATTAGAACTTTTAAACTCAAGTGTATCTTTAACTCCATCATTTTTAAAACTTATGGAAGATGGTTCTATGGATATGTCTATGACAGATGATTTTGCATTAGAAGAGTATAAAATCTTGTCTGCTATAAAATGAAAAGAAGGGGGTTGTCCTCTTTCTTTTCATTTTTATATTGTATCTACTACTTTAATGCTGCCGCACCAGCCATAGCAACTTCATGATCATTTTCTACACTACTTCCACTAACACCTATAGCACCGATGATATTTCCTTCTTTATCTTTCAATGGAACACCGCCTGGGAATGTAATAAGTCCATTATTTGAGAATTCAATGTTATATAAAGGTTTCCCAGGTTGTGCTAATTCACCTAGTTTTCCTGTAGGCATATTGAACAATCTTGCAGTTTTTGCTTTTTTGATTGAAATATCTATACTACCTATAAAAGCACCATCCATACGGATAAATGCAGTAAGATTTGCACCAGCATCTACAACTGCAATATTCATTAAAGTACCTTGTTTTAAAGCTTGTGCTTTAGCAGCTTTAACAATTACCATTGCTTGATCCAATGTAATTCCTACATTTCCTTTAGCCATTAGGCTACTTGAACTTAACAATGTAAGGCTTAATACTACTGCTACTAAGAATTTCTTTTTAAAATTAATCATTTTACGCTCCAATTATTCCCTCAATTGAATTTATCTCAAAGGCTACTTTGAGGGGGAAAATAGCCACAATTATTAATTAGAAGGCTACACCTTCAAGCTTTTGAATGCCCTGTTTGATGCTTATACCAACTTTGGTAATAGCATCGTTATATCTTTATACGAGAATCGTGTTTTTGCGGCATAATCTTCATGTTCTATCTCGTTGAGAACCTTAATATGCTACACACACGCAATGGTTTAAACCTCCTTACTTATGAGACCACTTTTTATCCAATAAAAAATTATTAGATTGTAGATACAATTGTCCATCGATTTTTATTACTAGTAAATTTAAAGTAATGAACTCTAAAAGAAAGTATATATCAAGTTTGTAGCAAGAGTATAGCTTAAGGTAAAAAAGTGCAGGAGGATATGTTACAAAAACTTTAGATAAATGGTTTTTAGAGATGGAAAAAACAGGAATTGAAGCAAAACATATTTTACCTCATGATTCATACTTAATTAATCTTGGGCATCCAGTAGAGGAAAATAGAGAAAAATCACTAAATGGATTTATTCATGAAATTCAAAGATGTGAAATACTAAAACTAGATAGACTAAATTTCCACCCAGGTTCGCACTTGAGAAAAATCACTGAAGATGAGTGTTTAGATAGAATTGCACTTTCTTTAAATCAAGCAATTGATGCAACAAATGATATAAAAATGGTAATCGAAAACACAGCAGGTCAAGGAAGTAATCTTGGATATAAATTTGAGCATTTAGCACATATTATCGATAAAGTTGAAGATAAATCAAGAATAGGTGTTTGTATAGATACTTGTCATATGTTTACAGCAGGTTATGATATAAGAACACGTGAAGCTTATGATAAAACTTGGAAAGAGTTTGATGAGGTTGTAGGTCGAGAGTATCTTATGGGAATGCATATAAATGACTCAAAACCAGAACTTGGAAGTAGAGTTGATAGACATGACTCACTTGGAGTTGGAAAAATAGGTTGGGATGCATTTAAATTCATAATGAATGATGATAGAATGGATGATATTCCACTAGTCCTTGAAACAATAAACGAAGAGATTTGGGCTCAAGAGATTCAAGCTCTTTATGATTTGGTGGAAAAGTAAGTAATTCTTAAATAAAATATTACAAAATGAAATTTTTTTTATTTGATGTTAAGGGGGCTATGAAATGTCAATAGAATTTTTTAGCGAACTTTTTAAAAGAAGCCCTATTTTAAGGGGTTTACAGAGAATAGAAACTAATTTTTTTAGAGTTGTCAAAAAAAATATTTTTCACGCAAAGCCTAAAAGCCTTTTTTTGTCCTGATTTTAAGCCTTTAAAATGTAGTTAAAAGCCCTTTAAATAAGGTTTTATGAGTCATTAAATTTTAGAAATTATAGATTTTAAAGAGAGTTCGTTTTCCGTTTAAGGTTTAAACGAAAACGAACTAAAAACGAACTGTAAGAGATTATAGAGAAATCGACTGAATTTTTTTCATTTCTTTTAATTTTTCTTTTAATTGTTCTATGAAGTATGGAGATGCATATTTTAGTAGAGAAATTAACTCTGAGCTACTTTTTTCCTCTTCTATATAATCTGTACCATATAGTACCCATTCAATTTTTAAGTTATGCATTGCTGGAAAATTAAAAAACTCTTTTAACGGCACTAAGTCTTTTTCTAAAAAATAGGTATAGTTAAAATCACATATCAATGATATAAATTCCCCCATTTTAACAAGATCATTTTTAGAAATAATTGTATTATAGTCTTCAACATCATAAAAATTTTGAATCACTTCATCTTCTACAACATAGTAATCATTCCAAAATTTTTCAAATAACCTCAAAGTAATATCATTTAAATTTAATTTCTTTTTGTATTTAAACTCTACATAGTTGCTTAATATGTGGTTAGTAGATAAGTTGCTTTCTTTACCTGAAACTAGCCACTCAATGGAAACGCTTGGAAATTTTTCATTTATGTTTTGTAAAAGTGTATGAGGAGTGTTTGCTTTGTCTAATTCATAGGTTTTATATGTGCTAAACGGTACTCCTAATAACTGTGAAAAATCTAATTGTGAATATCCCTCTATGTTTCTTATATATTTTAATCTTTTACCAATAGTATCTAAATTTATCAAACTCTCATTCATGTCTTAAAGCTCCTTTTGTGTTTAGTATTATATCAATAAATGTTGAAATAAATCAATATACTAAACATGATATAGAGATAAATTCTACAAAAGAAGCTTTTTTTGTATTGACATTGTTCAAAAAATATAGTAATATTCACAATATAGATTATAAATTATGTATATATCTAGTTAATATATATATGATTATGGATTAAGGAGGATTATATGAGCAAGGTTAAAAATACAAGTCCTATCGTTAAAAATATACGAATAAAGTTCGGATGGAGTCTTAATGAATACTGTTATAGAAGAGGTTTAGATGACCATGTTGCTAGACATGTAGCTTACAATGGAGTTGGGAAACAACTAAGAGGAGATAAATCAACCGAAGTGATAGAAACTATGAGTAGGGACGGAGTTTATGTTAGATCATAAAATATTATCTACAGTAGATTTATCTAAAAAACACCATATTACTACAAGACAAATACAAAAATTAGCTAAAAAAGCTATTGAAAGCGGTGATTTTAATATCTTATTGGAAAATAAAGAGTATAGAGTTTCTCTCAAAAAAAGAGGGAAAGGATACTCTTTTCAAGAGCTAAAAAAAGGGCAAGTTGTAGAACTTGTTAATGTTGTTGATACTGATTCAAATACTATTCAATCTAAAGAGTTTTTTTCAAAAAAAGATTCTTTAGATTTAATAAAAGATAGTTGTAACGAAGAGCCTACAACAACTACAACTTTAACAACTTCAAGTATAAAAGAGCTAGAAAGTAAGGATTTAGCACTTTTTGAAGACCTTCCGAGTTCTGATAAAGAAAAGGCTTTTATCAAAAAAAAGATTATTCAAGAGTTCAAAGAGTTTGATGGTACTTTCAAAGAGTTTGAAGAGTATATAACTCACTTATATTCAAACGAGATAAATAGCCATAAAATAGGGATAAGCTATAACCAAATCAAAAGATTTAAAGAATCTTACGAGAGTAAAGGGCTTTTAGGTTTACTTGATAAAAGAGGAAGAGCTAAGGGGAGTTCGTGGAAGATTGACGAGTCTATTATAGATGAAGTTAAAAGTATATTTTTAGCACACAAAGGGAATATAAGAGCGAAAAACATATATAGAATTGTCAATGCAAACGCTTATAAAAAAGGCACTATTCCTAAAAATGAGTATCTTAAAACTACAAGAGGAAAAGGCGGAGTTATAAGCTATACAAGGATAAATGAGATTATCAATGAGATCAAGGAAAGCAGAGAATACGCTTTTCTTCTTAATCCTGATAGGTTTAAAAACTATTATCTTCCTGCTTTTGGAGATGCAAGAGAAAAGGCACTTTATGCGAATCATTATTGGGAGATAGACTCTACTCAATTGGATTCTTTCGGGGTATTAGGCGGAAAAGAATCTACATGGAATCTTATCTCTATAAGTGATATTAAAACCTCAATGAAAGTTATCGGAATAGTGAAAAACTCTAACTCTCAAGCTATTTCAGAGCTACTTTACAAGGCTTTTTTAAAGTTGGGAATCCCTGAAAATATAGTTACGGATAACGGTAAAGACTATCTATCTAACCACACTTTACAAATCCTTGAAGAGTGGGGAATAAAGCATATTAGAACCGCTCCTTTCTCTGGGGAACAAAAACCGTTTGTTGAGAGACATTTCGGAACGATTCAAAATAGCTTTACAGAGCTTTTAAAAGGCTTTAAAGGACACAGTGTAACTCAATTTCAATCAATAAAGTCTCAAACTTCCGTAGCGGATAGATTGAGCGGAAAAGCTCAAAAAGTAGAAGCTGAAAAGGTGGAAGTATTAGCTCAAAAACTTGATGAGTGGATAGATAATGTTTACTGTAGAGAGTATAACAGTTCTTTAGGAGCTTCACCTTATGAGATGTATTTGCAAGATGAAGACTATATAAAGCGTGCAAATATTCAAAATTTAGCTTATATGTTCTGTAAAAAAGAGCTTGTAAAGGTAGGTAAAAAAGGTATTAGAAAAAATAAGAAGCTTTATAACAGTCAAAGCGGATTATTAGGTAATAGAGTCGGTGATGAACTTAAAATCATCATTGATCCATACGAGAATAAACGGTGTTTTATGTTTGAGATGGACGGAACTTTTATCGGTATAGCTACAGATGAAAAAATATCCTACGAAACGGCTAAAGAGGCTAAAACAATCTATAAAGAAGAGTTAAAACAAATAGTAGGAAAAAATAGAAAACTTGTATCTCAATATAAAGATAGAGATTTTACTCAAGAGATTATCGAAGCAAACAAAGAGGCGTTTAAAGACTCAAAAGCAATAGAACTTATAGGAGGTAGCGGATTAACTCAAAATAGCGGAAATGTAGAGAGCTTGTCTCAAGTTGCAAAAAATATCGAGCAAGAACTTAAAACATCAAAGGAGCTTAAAGAGCAATATGTTGCATGGGAAGAGCTTACTCAAGCAACTAAAAAAGAAGAGAGGCAAAAAAAGCCTCAAGATTACTATGAGGACATCTATGCGAAAAAAATCGCTTATTAGGTTTATAGGGCTATTTGAGAATAGTCTTATTAAGCCTACGGGCTTAAGAAAGGAGTTTTATGAAAAGTGAAATTCGTAATTTTTTAAAAACTATCGGCAAAAATCAAAAATGGTTAGCTGAGAGTATCGGGGTAAGCGATGCACAAATAAGCCAGTATTTAAAAGGAACTTACGGCGGTAATGTGCAAAGCTTAGAAGAGAAGCTTAAAAGCTTCATGGCGAATTATAGCGTAAATAGTGTTGATTCTACTAATGGCGTGTTTATAAAAACAAGGAACACAGAAGCGGTAGGCTACATACTTACGAAATCTATTCAAAAGAGATCACTTTCGGCAATCTTTGGAAATGCTGGATTTGGTAAAACTACCTCTATAAAAAACTATATAGAGAATAGACCTGAGGCTATATACATAAAAGCAAATAATCTTTTTACAACAAAAGACTTTTTGGAAATCTTATGTGAAAAGCTTAACCTCAAAAAAGAGACAAGAGGAAGAGGACTGTTTAACAATGTAGTTAAGACCTTAGAGCGTATTGATAGATTTATTGTTATCGATGAAGCGGAATGGCTCAAAGATAAAACGCTTGACATGATAAGGAATATCTGGGAGGAGTCAAACACTCCTATTATATTGGTAGGTACTTTGAAGCTCAAGCAAAATCTAAAAGGCAATAATGGAGAGCTGGATTATCTTGATAGCAGAATAAGACTCAGATTGACTTTTGAGAGATTGAAAGATGAAGAGCTTCAAGAGGTGTGTAAAAACTTTGGGGTTTCTCACTGGAGAAAAGTTAAAGAGCTTACAAATGCAAACTTTAGACTCACTACTTTTTTATTAGAAGAGGCTAAGGATTTGGCACAAATGCACGGTAAGGCTGTAGATGAAGAGGTGCTTATAGCTGCTTCATCGATGATAGTTCGATAAATGGCTTTTAAAAGCTTTTTATCCAATAGATAGCCCAGAATACTAAAAAAAGATTTTAAACGATTCTAGGCGATTTTAAACGGTGTTTAAACACAACTATACAAAGGAGTTAAGCGTGTGGATGTTTGGTAAAAAGTCAAGGCGAGAGACAAATAGGTTAAAAGATGAGTTAAAGGATGCGAGGTTGAAGTGCGACTTTGTTGCTTACTCTGTTTTAGGCATGGATGTAATACATGGCGAAACTATTGAAGCTATGGCTTCAATATTAGAAGATGTAAATAGATCTCTTAGAAATATTGAATTTGAATTAGAAAAAAAGGAGTTAAGATGATTGAGCGTTCAACTGGAAAAGAATTTGATTTAGGGAATATAAAAGATCGTATAAATGAATGTGCTTCAAAATGTTCATTTATGGGGCAAGCTGTTTCTTCTATAGAAGAGACTAACGACAAAGAAAGGTTTGGAGCTATGCTTATTCTTGAAGATTTGGAAGCGTCTCTTTTAAATCTTTACGATGATTTAGACTCCATTGATATTAAGCTTAAAACATATTTTGAGAAAACAAATCAAAAAGAGGCAAAAAATGCAAGATGTAACAAAAGCACAAATTAAAGCTATTCATACTTTAAAGAGTAGATTAAATTTGCCTCAAGATCATTATGAGGCGATGCTTATTCGCTATGGGGTAGAGTCTTCAAAGTTTCTTACTAGTAGAGAGGCGACACTGTTAATCAAAGAGCTTAAAAACCTTGAGAGAAAACAGTTAAAAGAAGCGGTTAAAAGCGAGGACTGTAAATGTTCTAAATCTCAACTTGATTGGATAGCGGATTTATGGGTTAAGACTTCAAAAGATAAAGACTTTGAGGCTTTAAGATGGTTTATAAAAAAGATAACTGGAAAGTTATATTTATATCCTGAGACTATGACACATAAAGAAGCTAATAAGGTAATAAATGCTTTGAAAGGATGGAAAGCTAAAGTCCATTTGAGGGATGGAGCTTTAGCTGTAACCCAATAAGGAGTAAGACGGGAATATCTTACCTCAAAATTTGTTCGACAACAAAATCACCACATGGGCGACTCTGAAATAATAGCAAATTAGAAAAAGGGCGTCAATATGGGAGGAATCACAAATTTAGATATTTTTGAAGAGTTTTTTAAAACCATACAAGAGGGAGCTAGCTTAACAAAGGTTCTTCAAGAGTATGGAGGTTCTTCAATTTATATCCCAAGTTTTAAATCAACATTCCGAAACGAATTAATAGTGAAAGATTATCAAATCGGATTGACTCCAAGAGAGTTAGCAAAAAAATATAGTCTTTCAATAGCTCAAATATATCAAATCACAAAGGAGGAAAGAGAGAATGAGTAAGGTTTCACAAAAAGCAAGAGAGGGAGTAAGAGAGCTTTATATACAAGGCTACCCTATAGATGAAGTTGCAAGGATAACAAGACTATCTAAAAAAACAGTTATGAATTATAAAGCCATTGATAAAAAAGATGGTATCAACTGGGATAGATTGAGAATTAGAAAAGCAGCTCATAACCCTTTAAGTGGAGGTGAAAATGTTTTTAGAGTTTTTTCAAACTATTTTAGAGGAGCTATAAACCAAGTAGCTATTAATAATGATTTAACCGATTGGCAAAAAGTAAGAAAAATAGGTGTTTTAGCAAGAGATGCTAAAGCAGTAATTGAATTAAGAGATTTAGTAAATTCTCAAGGAGGTGAACAATGCAATGATGTATCGGAAGATTATGGTTTTGCAACAAAAAAATAAAATATAAAAAGGAGATGAAATGTCAGTAACGCAAATGCCACCAGTGTATGAAGAGGTAGTGCTAAAAGGTACTATAGTTTTTAGTAGTTCGATAACAGTATCTGAACCTAAACCAATCGGAACTCCACTTATTACAAAAGATGGAGGGGAGAGTTTTTCTATCCCACTTGAGACAGAAAAACCAAACGGGATTTTGTGCGAGAACTTAGATCAAAGTGATATGGCTTTGGTTTTAACAAGTGGAATCGTTAAAGAAAAAAATATACCAGGTATCACTCCTCAAATAAAAATTGACTTATTTGAGAACGGTATCGTAGCAATATAACAAAAGGAGCATGTAATGTATGAAGAGCTAATGAGTCATTTTAAAACTAATCAAATGGTTGAGATTATCACTCAAACAAAAACAAATAAAGGATTTATTTTTAATAAGTTCTTTAATCAAAAAGAGGGCGTACTAGGTAATAAAGTAAGTGTACCTATACAAAAAGGAGAGGGAATCATCTTAAAATCAGTTTCCCCTTATGCGGATCACATTATCCATGAAAAAGGTAAGGTGTATATGGTTGATTTAGAGTTGCCTAGATTTCCTCTTGAGAGTGTGATCTTATCCGCTTCAATAAATCAATTAGAGATTTATCCAAACAAAGATCAAAAACTAAAATCACTTGCCAAAATGATAGGAAAGTATGTAAGCGATCATAAAAATAGCTTCATGACTACTCTTGAGTATATGGCAGCGGGTGCACTCTTTGGAAAGGTGATGGATGGAGACGGTAGAATATTGTTTGAGTTTGAAAGTGAAAGGGAGGTGGTAGAGTTTAGATCAGATGCAGACCCAATCTCACCTTTAAGATTGATTGATAGCACTATCTCAGATGAGTTCGGAGATGATATAAGCTACACTGGGCTAGCTAGTAATGAGTTTTTAGATAACTTATGGAATAGATGTGTAGCTTTAAAGCTTGATGAGAAAAAACAAGCTAAATGGATTGAAAAAGATAATAAACGATGTTTAGAAGTCCACGGAACTACTATCTATCCATACAGTGCAACATACAAAAATGAAAAAGGTGTATCTAAGCGATTTATCCCCCAAAATAAAGCCGTTTTTATTCCAAACGATGAGGATATATTCAATGTGTACTATGGTAGAGCAGACCATGCAGAGGCACTTAGAAATGCTCCTACGCCGTTCTTTTCTACAATGGAAGCTTTGGCAAAAGGTAAAGGATACTCTGTATTGAGTGAAACGAAGCAAATACCAGTTTGTTTAAGACCGTCCGCAATTATCCTAGCTGAATGGATAGAAGCTGTTTAAGGGGGCTTTATAGCCCTCTTAAAACCCTTTCAAATACCCTTTAAATCCATAAAACTTTATGTTATAATAAGCCCTCAAGAGAGGGACGAGCGGTAATAATGAGGCAATGTGAGCTCCGCCCTGCAAAAATACCGCCCTATACTCACTTTAATCCCTCTTTTTGATAAATCAACTTTACTATGCCGTAATAATCTACAAAGCAAAAGACCACATAAACCATTAAGATAGTTCCAAGTGCTAATATTTAATACAATGAATAGGAAACTCTTTTAAAATTAAAACGAATATATTGGCTATAAATCAATCAAAAATATAGAAAAATGAGAAGTAAGCGTAACGCCTTAATTTCCTCATTTGTTGAAGTTAATCGGCTTAAGTTTAGAGTTTGACATTTCAAACCGTTTCAAATTGACAATTCAAACCGTTTTCCACATTTGATTGAAAATTAATTGTTATACTCTCTTTTCTAATAAAGAGGAAGTATGATACAAACACAAAGTTTATTTGATTTTACAAGTAATACACAAGGAATAGATATAAAAGCATTAACATATATTTCACTTTTTAGTAGTGCTGGAATTGGTTGTTATGGATTTAAACAGCAAGGATTTAAATGTATAGCAACAAATGAATATTTGGAAAAAAGAATAAAAATACAGCGATATAACAATAAATGTGAATTTGAAAGTGCTTATATTCAAGGTGATTTATCTACAAAAGAGATTCAAGATAAAATCTATAAAGAGTTAGAAAATAATAATATTAGTGATTTAGATGTGTTAATTGCAACTCCTCCTTGTCAAGGTATGTCAGTTGCAAATCATAAAAAAAATGATGAAACAAAAAGAAACTCTCTTGTAATAGAATCTATTAAGATGGTTAATCATATTAAACCTAAGTTTTTTATTTTTGAAAATGTAAGAGCATTTTTAAATACAGTTTGTACAGATATAGATGGAAACGATAAATCAATTGGTGAGGCAATAGAGTTAAATTTAGCAGGTACTTATAATGTCTTATCAAAAGTTATTAATTTTAAGGACTATGGTTCTCAATCAAGTAGAACAAGAACTTTAGTAATTGGAGTTAGAAAAGATTTAATAAATATTAGTCCATTTGTACTTTTCCCAAAACAACAAAAAGCAAAAACAGTAAGAAATATTATTGGCAAATTAGGATCTTTACAAGAAATGGGAGAAATAGATAAAGATGATATTTATCACTCATATAGAAGTTTTGATATTAAAATGTTACCTTGGATTGAAAATATAAAAGAGGGGCAATCAGCATTTGATAATATTGAACCGTTAAGAATTCCACATAAAATCATAGATGAAAAAATAGTTTATAATAAAAATAAAAATGGTGATAAATATTCAAGATGGTATTGGGATAAAGTTGCGCCTTGTATTCACACAAGAAATGACATCTTAGCTAGTCAAAGTACAATTCATCCATCTGATAATAGAGTATTTAGTATAAGAGAATTAATGCAGATGATGACAATTCCAAATGATTTTAAGTGGTCAAATATAGAGTTTAATATTTTAAATAATCTCTCAATTGAAGAAAAGAAAAAATATTTAAAACAAGAAGAATTAAATATAAGGCATTGTATTGGAGAATCGGTTCCCACAAAAATTTTTGAACAAATTGCTTTAAATATAAAAAAAGTACTAAAATATAAACTTTTATCTTTAAATGAAATAAATAGAATTATTCAAAAATATAATCTTGAAGATGTAAATATTCTAAGAGACTTTATCTCTAATAATGAACATAAGTATGATTTAAATACTCTTTATAATATTGCAGAACTTTCAAATATACAACGAGTTGAAACAAAAGCTTATTTTACAAGAGAAGACATAGTTTTTAATGTTATAAATAAATTGCCTAGTTTTAAAAATCAAAAAACAGTAAAAATTCTTGAACCATCAGTAGGAATTGGAAACTTTTTACCTTTGTTATTTAAAAAGTATGAAGATGTACAAAATGTTATCTTAGATGTTTTAGATATGGATAAAGAATCATTAGATACTTTAAAAGTATTGTATAATGCCACTAAAAGTCAAGACAATATTTTTGTAGTTTAAATTCCCCAACATTATGCCACTTTTTTCAT
>DLUF01000094.1 GCA_002742765.1 Sulfurospirillum sp. UBA12182
CTTCAGAAGTTTTGATAAAAGAACTTACATCATCCCATGTTTGTACTTCTTGTGAGTTTATCTCTAAAATTTTATCATCTTTTTGTAAGCCTATACTTTGTGCAGGGGTATTTTCACCAACATTCCCGATGATAGGAGAGAGTTTTGTTACCCCTAAATTAGCTATGGCAATATAGAGCAAAAATGCTAAAAGAAAGTTTGCAAAAGGTCCAGCAAAAAGGATAATGATACGTTGCCAAGGTTTTTTTGTATTGTAACTATCTGCATCTAAACTGATTTTTGTTGGGTCTGTATCATCTTGACCTTTCATCTGGACGTATCCTCCAAGAGGAATAGCACTGATACAATATTGTGTTCCTTTATAGACTTTTTTAAAGATTTTAGTTCCAAAGCCGATAGAAAAAACTTCTACTTTAACACCAAAAAATCTAGCTGCCAAAAAATGTCCAAGTTCATGGAAAAAAATCAAGAAAGATAGAACTAAGATTGAGACTAAAGTACCCATTAAAATTCCGCCTTTTTTGTATATGCTAAGATATATTCAAGTCCAGAGTAAAGTGTAAGAAAAACGGCAAACCAAAGCAGTGAAGAGGCAAAAGGCCAGTTCATGGTTAAAAATCCGATTGCTATCATCTGAAATACGGTTTTTACTTTTCCTGCCATTGAAGCAGCGATGTCAAATCCTTTATCCGCAGCAGCTACACGCAAACCAGTGATAAAAAATTCACGTGTAAGTATGAGATATACTGCCCATACATTTGCTCTATCTATCATCATAAGACCTAAAAATGCACCAAGTGTGAGCATCTTATCGGCTAGTGGGTCTAAGATAGCTCCCAACGTTGTCTTTTGATTCCAACTTCTTGCGATAAATCCATCAAAAAAATCAGTCACACTAGCGATAACAAAAACTAATGCAGCAAAATAGTCCATCCATGTCTCATGAATACCTTCAAACAGAGGATTTGTTCTATCTATAAGTAGCCAAAGCATCAAAGGAGCTAAAGCTACACGCAGTAGTGCTAAAGCATTTGGAAGATTTATCATTTAAATGTCGTCCCACCATCTACTATAAGAGTATGCCCTGTAATCCAAGAAGCATCAGGAGTACAAAGAAAATAGCAAGAATTTGCTAAATCCTCTGGTTGTCCAATCCTTCCTAGAGGTGAAAGCTCAGCAGTCTTTTCTTTAACTTCTTCATAGTTTGTAAAGGCTTTGAGGGCATCTGTATCGATTGGTCCACCACTGACTGCATTGACTCTAATTCCCATAGAACCTAGTTCAGTTGCTCCATACCTAACCATCGCTTCTACAGCTGCTTTGTTAGTACCATGTCCAGAGTAGTTTTCTATATAGACTAAATTACCAGTAGAAGAAAGAGAGACTATACTTCCTCCTCCAACTTTTTCCATACGTTTTGCTGCTTCTTGTGCACCACATACAAAAGCATTCACAGTTGCTGTATAGATATTGTTTAAACCTTTTGGTTTCAGTCTCATAAACTTACCATAACCGCCCACAACAGCTCTTCCATATATCATCGCATTGGAGATAAAAAAATCAATTCTATCAAAGTCCTTATCAATTTCCAAAAAGAGTTCTTTATATTTTTCTGGCTCTAAGATATTAAATGGATAACATCTGCATTTTACTCCAAACTTTGCTTCTATATCATCACAGATATCTTTAGCAACTTGTTCATTTGAGTTGTATGTAAATGCTACATTTACACCATTTTGTGCAAATTTATATACACAAGCTTTTCCAATCCCTTTTGTTCCACCACTAATAACTAACGTTTTGCCCTGCATCATTGTTCTTAAAATCCTTTAATATCGTATTGTTTGATGACTTCTTCAATTCTTTTCATATTTTCTTTACTTGGAGCTGTTAGAGGAAGTCTATACTCTAGTGTATCAAGTAAACCAGCTATGTACATAGCCGCTTTTATAGGTATCGGGTTACTTTCACAAAAAAGAATTTTATTCATTGTATAAAGTTTGTCATTGATTCTTTTTGCTTCATGAAAATCTCCACTAAGAGCAGCATGAGTAAGTTCTGCTATCTTATTTGGCATGATATTAGAAGTAACTGAGATAACACCCAATCCACCATTTGAAAGAATAGGGTAATTGATAGCATCATCACCACTGATAACACTTAAATTTGGTTCATGTGCAAGTAAATCAACACATCTTTCAATCGAGCCAGTTGCTTCTTTTACTCCAAAAACATTTGGGCAGTCATTGAAAAGTCTAAATATAGTCTCAGGGAGTAAATCACATCCAGTTCTTCCTGGTACATTATAGAGTAAAACAGGTATATCTACTGCCTCAGCTAAAGCTTTATAATGTTGGTAGAGTCCCTCTTGCATAGGCTTGTTATAATAAGGTGTTACAGAAAGGATACCATCTGCTCCATGTTTTTGTGCAAACTCAGCAATCCCAACAGCTTCCCATGTTGCATTACTTCCAGCTCCTGCCATAACTTTAGCATTTGTGCCTTTACATGTATCGACCGCAATTTCTATACATCTTCTGTGCTCTTCATGGCTCAGTGTTGCACTTTCACCTGTTGTTCCTACTGGGACAACAACATCTATGTTGTTTTGAATTTGTCTTTTTATTAATTGAGCATATTTTTCTTCATCTAATTTTCCATTTTTGAATGGTGTTATAAGAGCTGTCATAGCCCCTTGTAATCTTTTTTTCATAATTAACCTTCCTTCTTTGTAGTCTATTTGCGTAAAATGACAGTTGTGGATTGCTCAGGAACAAAGTATTTCTTAGCAACTTCGACAATGTCTTCTTTTGTTAATTTATTGATGTTTTCTTCATAGTGTAAAAGAGGTTCTATATCACCTTTTGCAAAATACCCACCAAAAAGGTTCGCTAAATTAGAAGCACTCTCTAAAGAGAAGATAAAATCAGCTTTTGTTGTATTTTTGATTTTTTGGACTTCATGCTCATCAATTTTCCCAGATTTAATCTCTTCAATTATTTGCAAAAGTTCTTTTTCAACACTTTCAGCTTCAACTCCAGGGTTACAAACAGCTAGAAAAAGAAAAAGACTAGGGTCTTTGTTTTCCATGTTATAACCATAGATTTGGTTTACCATTTTTTTATCATCGACTAAATGTTTTTGTAAAATAGAACTTTTGCCATTGCTCAAAAGCTCGCTTAAAGCTGAGAGTGCTATCTGGTCAGGATGTGCAAAATTTGGTATCTTATATGCTATGGCAATCATCTGTACTTCACTCTCTTTATGAAGTTCTACTCTTTTAGCACCATCTTGTTTTGGCTCTACTTGGTGTGCACTTGGATAAAGTACAGGTTTGCTTTTTATATCTTTAAAGTACTTTTCACTCTGTTCAAAAACTGTTTTTGCATCTATATCACCAGCTACGATTATAATCGCGTTTGAGGGCTGATAATAGTTTGCATGAAACTTTTTGATATCTTCTATCGTCCAGTTTTTGATGTCATCTTTGAATCCGATAGGTGTCCAGTGGTAAGGATGGTATAAAAAAACATTGTTAAAAAGTCTAAAATATAGATACCCAATCGGTGAGTTATCTGTTCTCCATCTTCTCTCTTCTAAAACAACATCACGCTCAGGTTGAAACTCTTCATCGCTTAAAGTAAGATTTTCCATAAGTTCTGCGAAAAGCTCAAGTGATTTTGAGAGATTTTTAGATGAACTTTTGATAAAATAGTGCGTATAATCAAACCCAGTAGAGGCATTATTTACCCCTCCAAGCCCTTTAACAATCTCATCAAATTCACCAGCTTTAAGGTTTTTTGTTGATTTGAAGTTTAAATGTTCTAGCATGTGAGCTATACCACTTTTCCCCATGATTTCACTACCACTACCAACTTTATAAAAGATATCAGTAGAGATGACATTACTGCCATTGTTCATAGGAATAGCTATGATTTGTAAGCCATTGTCTAATGTTTTTGTTTTATACTCTGGTAGAGAGTTTGCCATAAGGACTCCTAATAATATACATAATGTTAAAAAAAATTTCATAATATTTCTCCTCGTTTTTTCAAACGCTCCTTTTTGAGAAACCTATCTTCTGTTAGCACCAATCGCTTCACTAATATGAGAAAAGCCATCTTTATCCATCAGGTCTAAAACACCTTTTGAAATCTCCTTTGTAAGAGAAGGACCTTTGAAGATAAAAGATGAGTATATCTGAACTAAGTTAGCTCCATCTTTAATCCTCTCATATGCATCTTTTGCATTGTCAATGCCACCAACACTGATAAGAGGTGTTTTACCATAAAACTCACGTGAGAGTTCTTTGAAAAATTTTGCACTTTTAGGTGCTAAAACTTTTCCACTAATACCCCCAAAATCTTGTGCATTTGGTAAAAGAGAATAATCAACAGTTGTATTTGTAGCAACGATACCACCAGCGCCATTCTCTAATGCTACGTTACAGATATTTATCGCTTCACTCATCTCTAAATCAGGAGCGATTTTTAGTAAAACAGCTTTATCAGTTTTGCTAGTTGCCATGGTAAATAGCTCTTTGATAAAAGTTTCATTTTGCAAATCTCTTAAACCAGGAGTATTTGGTGAAGAGATATTGATAACAAGATAATCACTTATGTTTTTAAAAGTATCGATCAGCATCTCATAATCACTGAGTGCATCTTGTGCGCTTGTTGTCTTGTTTTTGCCGATATTTGCTGCGAGTGGTGTTGCAAAAGGATAGAGCTTTTCAACTCTTTTTTTGATAACTAAAGCTCCGTCATTATTAAAACCCATAGCATTTTGGATACTTTCAAACTCAGGATAACGAAATAGCCTTGGTTTAGGATTACCACTTTGTGGTTTTGGTGTCATAGTCCCAAACTCGATATGTCCAAAGCCAAGAGCTGTAAGCATCTTAATCATTGTTGCGTTTTTATCAAAACCAGCTGCTAAACCTATCGGGTTTAAAAAATGTGTTCCAAAAAGGTTTTGCTCCAATCTAGGGCTCGTAAAGAAAAATTGTTCACTTAATTTTGATAAAAGAAAAGGGCAAAGCTTTGTTGCATATTTAAACGAGAACTCTGCTATATTATGTGCATTTTCTGGACTAAATTGAAAAAATATCTTTTTTGCGTTTTCATATGTGAACATTTTTTTCACCATTTCCTTATTAAAATTACGCGATTATACAAGAATTTGGATAAATCTATTATTAC
>DLUF01000110.1 GCA_002742765.1 Sulfurospirillum sp. UBA12182
ACAGATATCATGCCAGTAACCTATATCAACTCTTCTGCTGAGGTAAAAGCGGAAGTTGGCAAGATGGGAGGCTATGTCTGTACAAGTTCAAATGCAAAAGCCATCATCACAAAAGCTCTAAAAAGTGGTAAGAAAATACTGTTTATCCCAGATCGCTGTTTAGGTCAAAATATAGCAATAGAAATGGGCTTAAAATCTTGTGTTATAGGGGATGGCCAAAATCCTAGAGATGCTGATATAATCTGCTATGATGGATTTTGTTCAGTGCATCAACTTTTTGAAGTAGAGGATGTTTTGTTTTATAGAAAAAAATACAAAGATATTTTGATTGCAACACATCCAGAGTGTAAACCTGAAGTGTGCGCTCAGTCTGATTTTGTAGGCTCTACAAGCCAGATTATAAAATACATCAAAGAGCTACCAATAGAGCAAAAAGTTGCTGTTGGAACAGAGTTTAATATGGTCAATAGATTAAGAGAAAAAAATACCTATGTTCTCTCTTCCACAAAACCAGAGTGTCCAACAATGAATGAAACAAGGTTGGAAGATGTGCGAGATGTTTTACTTAGTATAAAAGATAAAAGTTTTAAAAATGAGATTTTTGTTGATGAAGAGGTGCGAAAATACTCATATGAAGCCTTAAATAGAATGTTTGAGATATAGATGTTACAGTTTACATGTAAAGAATACTTTAACAAAAATTTTGTTTCATGCTTTTTTAGAGAGAGTGATAGTCTTACAAAAGTGAGAGGAATTTTTGCTGGGCTTTGCTCAGTAAAAAGGGGACAGTTAGTAAAATATACAGAAACAATGTTTCGTGCTTTAGTGAGAGGAATTTTTGCTGGGCTTTGCTCAATAAAAAGGGGACAGTTAGTAAAATATACAGAAACAATGTTTCGTGCTTTAGTGAGAGGAATTTTTGCTGGGCTTTGCTCAGTAAAAAGGAGACAGTTAATATGATAAAAAGATTTGTAAAAAAAGCACTCCAAGAAGATATAGGCAGAGGAGATTTGTTTTATCTTGTAGGAGATGGTAGAAAAGCTACGGCTAAGATTATTTGTAAAGATAAAGGAGTTTTAGCTGGAGTTGAGTATGCTAAGGCACTTTGCAAAGTGGAAAAACTAGAGTATAAATTCCACAAAAAAGATGGAGATGAGTTGGTACATGGAGATATCATAGCTACCATCAAAGGGAAGTCAAAAAAACTTTTGATGTGCGAACGTACTATTTTAAATCTTATCCAACACGCTTCTGGAATTGCGACAAATACAGCGAAATATGTTAAATCTTTAGATAATAGCAGCGTAAAGCTTTTAGATACAAGAAAAACAAGACCACATCTTAGAGTTTTTGAAAAATATGCAGTAAGATGTGGTGGTGGAAATAACCACAGAATGGGCTTAGATGATTGTTTGATGATAAAAGATACTCATCTAAAAACAATAGATAATTTAAAAGAGTTTGTTAAATTAGCAAGAGTCAAACTACCTTACACGGCAAAAATCGAAATTGAGTGTGAAGATGTTGCCTTTGCAAAGGAAGCTATGCAAAGTGGAGCAGATATGATTATGTGCGATAACATGAGCATAGAAGAGATTGAAAAAGTTGTGGCATATAGAAATGAAAATTTTTCACATGTTTTGCTTGAAGCTAGTGGCAATATAACAGGGGAAAATATCAAGTTATATGCGCAAACAGGCGTTGATGCTATAAGTAGTGGTAGTCTAATCCATCAAGCTGTTTGGTTGGATTTTTCTATGAGAATTACCCATAAAGAGTAAATTTTAGTAGATGGCAGACGATCAAGAAAAGACAGAAGAACCCACCTCCAAGAAGATTGAAGATGCTAGGAAAGAGGGTAATGTTCCTAAATCGCAAGATACAAGTAGTTTCGTTACCCTTCTTATAGCACTTGGAGCACTGTTTGCTCTTTTCCCTTTTATGCAAAGTCGTATCAGGTCTTTGTACATGTACTATCAATCCTTTATGGGGGTTGATTTAGGCAAAAACGATATTTTTCTCATCTCCTTAACTACCTTTAAAGAGTTGGCTCTTATCATCTTGCCTATCGCTACTATCGTTGCTATTTCTGGAGTTCTTGCAGCTGTTTTGCAGTTTGGATTTTTATTTAGTACAAAATCAATTATCCCTGATATAAAAAAGATTGACCCGATTAAGGGACTAAAAAACCTTTTCTCTTTAAAAAAAGCCATAGAGGGGATAAAAACGATTGTTAAAGTTGCCGTAGTTATGGGTGCTGCTTACTATTTTCTATACACTTTTTTACAAGAAACTCCTTCTCTTATCTATTTTTCTTTGTTTGATCAACTTTTATGGTGGCTTCAAAAAGCTATGATTTTAGTTGCTATTATGCTGATACTTTTCTTGCTTCTTGCTCTTTTTGATTTATTTTTTGTGCGTTATAACTATTTTAAAGATTTAAGAATGAGTAAACAAGAGATAAAAGATGAGTACAAACAGATGGAAGGAGACCCGCAGGTAAAAGCTAGGATTAAAAGAGTTCAATTTGAAATGGTTAAAAAAAGAATGATGCAAGAGATTCCAGGAGCTGATGTTGTCATCACAAACCCTACTCACTACGCAGTTGCCATTCGTTATAATCAAGAAAAAGAACATGCTCCTAAAGTTGTTGCAAAAGGCATTGACCACTTGGCAATTAGGATAAAAGAGATAGCAAGAGAGCATAATGTGCAAATTGTTGAAAACCCTCCTTTAGCAAGAGAACTTTATAAAAAATGTGAAATCAATGAGATGATTCCAGAGACACTTTATAAAGCAGTTGCTGAGGTTTTAGCTTTTGTGTATCAAAGTTCTAAGAAAGCTAAAAAATCCTAATTTTTATCCATTATCCAACCATTTAATCTTTACATGTACAATATCGTCTAATTCGTTTATTAGGTAATTTTAAGTATAATCCAAACTTTTGGAGTAGTTCATGTATGAAAAGGCTTGGAAAAGCATTTTAGAAGCTAGATATATCGTTATAGCATCACATATGTATCCCGATGGAGATACGCTAGGCTCATCTTTTGCGCTCTATTACACGCTTAAAAAGATGGGTAAAAAAGTGAAACTCTATAACGCTACATGTAACGATTTGCCAAAAGAGTTTTCATTTTTGAAGGATTTTTCAAAGATAAATTCTAAACTTCCTTTAGAGTTTGATTTGCTGATAACTTGTGATAGTTCAAGTTTGAACAAATTAGGGCTTCAAAAAGGAAATTTTCAAATTTTAAATATAGACCATCATAAATCCAATAATGGTTTTGGTGATATAAATGTAATTGAAGAGGACTTTAGTAGTACAGGGTTGGTTGTTTATCAACTTTTAGAAAAAAATGGTGTCACAATCACTAAGGATTGTGCGATAGCTCTTTATAGTTCCATTGCTGATGATACAGGCTTTTTTCGATATGGGAACATTGATAAAAATTGTTTCGATGTAGCGGGAAAACTTGTAAGCTATGGAGTAAATCCAAAAGAGGTTTCTAATGCTATTAACTCTCAAGTATCTCTTGCAAAAATTCGCCTTAGAGCCTATATGCTCAATAATTTTATTTTGCATAATAATGCTCAAATTGCCTCTATTGTCATAACAAAAGAGGTTTTGAGAGCAACTGGAGCAAAAAGAAGCGATACGAAAAATATCATCAGTGAATTAAGAGATTTAGCAACAGTAAAAGTTGCAATTATGCTTTTAGAACAAGATGATTTTATAAAGGTTTCTTTACGCTCTGATGGGGAGATTGATGTCTCTTTAATTGCCATGGATTTTAATGGTGGAGGACATAAGAGCGCAGCTGGCTTTGATGTTACAGATGTGAAGGCTACTGAATTACTAAAAGAATTAATAAATAGATTAGAGGGAAGATAATGCGTCGTAAAAGAAGTTCATCAGGTATCATAATTTTAGTGTTTTTTATCGTTGTTGTTGCTGCATTAGCATATGTGTATAACTCATCAATTTTTGAGAGAAAGACACCGATAGTAGAACTTGAAAAAGAGATAGATTGGAATTTGAAACAACCAATTAAAGTAAAAATTAAAGACGATAGTGGTATCAAATTTGTAAGAGCAGTTTTAAGTGATGGAACAAACAGCATTACTTTAGAAAAAAGAGTATTTGACCAGATTCAAAAAGAGGTAATTTTAGATATCGAGTTTCCAAGGACTGGATTTGTAGGAAACAAAAAGCATTTTGAATTAGCAATTGAAGCGATAGATGCTAGTAAGTGGAACTTTTTTGCTGGAAATAGTGTTGTACAAAAAGCACTTATCAATGTGGATACAAAAAAACCTGAACTTTTTATAGTAAATAACTCTTATAAAATTATAAAAGGCGGAGCTGCCGTAGTCGTTTTTAAAGCACATGATGAAAATTTAGAGAGTCTGTATATCCAAACAAATTTTGGTAAAAACTTTTATCCTACACCTTTTTATAAAGATGGATTCTTTGTCTCTTTGTTGGCTTGGCCAAGTGATGAAGAAAATTTCAGTGCAAAGATTATAGCAACAGATAAAGCGGGCAATATCTCAAAAGAGAGTGTTAGGTTTTATCTTAAAAATAGAAAATACAGAGTTTCAAAAATCAACTTAAAAGATAATTTCTTAGATGGAAAAATCGCAGATTTGGCAAGCGAGCTTTCACAAAATGCAAGTTCTATGACGCCTTTGGAACGATTTAAATTTATCAATGAAGATGTAAGAAGAGGGAATGAAGAGATTATCAAAAAGATTACTTCAAAAGTACCTAAAGAGCGTATAGAGAGCTTTTCTGTAACACCTTTTTACCCTCTTAAAAATGCTGCTGCTGTTGCTAGTTTTGGAGATCATAGATTTTATCGATATCAAAACAGTGAAGTAAGCCAGTCATTTCATGTAGGTTTAGATTTGGCTAGTACAGCAGAGGCTACTATCTTGAGTTCAAATGAAGGTAAAGTTGTTTTTGCTGAACAAAATGGCATCTATGGAGAAAATCTCATCATCTCACATGGTTTAGGATTATATACACTCTATGGACACTGTTCAAATTTCTTAGTTTCCTTAGGCGATGAGGTTAAAAAAGACCAACCAGTTGCAAAAACAGGAGTAACAGGTCTTGCACTAGGAGATCATCTTCATTTTGGTGTTTTAGTACAAGGTATAGAAGTAAGACCAGAAGAGTGGATGGATTCTTCTTGGTTGCAAGATAACATTTTTAGTGTTTTAGATGCTTCAAAAAAGATAATTGATAGATAAAAGTAGATAAATGAGAGTAAAACAAAAGAATTTAAGGGTTTTTCATATAGAAATTGAAAATATCGACGATTTTATATGTTATTATAACAAGAATAGAGTTTTGCTTAAGGAATTCTTTTTGCTTATTGAAGGCAAAAAAAGTGAAGAAGTTGAAGCACTCTTTAGAGCAGATGGAGTCTGCTTTAAATATATTGATGATTGTAATTTAAAACTTTTACATGTAAAAAAAGAGATAGAAGTAGAAGAAAAAAGTGAGCAAAAGGTAGAAAAAACACTTTTTGAAGAGCCGAAGAAAGAAGAAGAGAAGTTTTTAGAGATTTTTAATAGACCTATACGTTCAGGTGAAGAGATAAACTCAGATTTACCTGTAAGTGTTTTTGGACGTGTCAACAGTGGTGCAAAACTTTTTTGTACACAAAGTTTAAGTGTTTTTGGGGAGATTGATGGTCTAGTGCAGTGTGATGGCGAATACATCCTTTGTATGGGGATTAGCGCAAGAGGTCATGTGATTTTCAATGGTGAAATCATCGATAAAGAGATGATAAAAAGTGGTGTTTTGCAAAAGATTAGCATGAAAGAGGGTAGAGCCTTGGTGAAGGAAATTATTTAAGTATGAGACAAATCACTCTTGAAAAAAAGGTACAAAGTGTTGGTATTGGGCTTCATAAAGGTGAGCCGATTAGAATAACACTAGAACCATTAGAAGCAAATAGTGGAATAGTTTTTCACAGAAGTGATGTTGGAATTTCAATCAAAGCGGAACCTTCTAATGTTGTCAATACTCAAATGGCAACTGTTATAGGAAACTCTCAACACTATATCTCTACGATAGAGCATCTACTTTCTGCTGTATATTCTTATGGAATTGACAATATCCTCATATCCGTAGATAGTGCTGAAGTGCCTGTTATGGATGGAAGTGGTACAAGTTTTTGTATGATGTTAGATGAAGCAGGTAGAAGAGAACTCAATGAAAATAAATCTGTTTTGATTATCAAAAAAGAGGTGATGGTTGTTGATGGGGAAAAGTATGCAAAAGTTACCCCTTCTCAAAGTGCAAGATATGATTTTGTGATAGACTTTCCTCATCCAGTGATTGGAAGACAAGAGTATGGCTTTGAATTTAGTAAAAAAGCTTATATCGAAGAGATTTCAAGAGCGAGAACATTTGGCTTTTTAAAAGATGTGCAATACCTAAGGAGTAAGGGTTTAGCTTTAGGTGGTTCTTTGGAAAATGCTATCGTTATGGATGATAAAAAGATATTAAATCCAGAAGGACTGCGATTTCCTGAAGAATTTGTAAGACATAAGATACTTGACGCACTAGGTGATCTCTCTCTTTTAGGTGCTCCTGTGATAGGTAATTATGAATCATATGCAGGAAGTCATAACCTTAATCATCTTTTGACAAAAGAGATTTTAAAAGATTCAACAAATTATGAATTAAGAACTTTGGTTTATGAAAATGAGTTTGAATTAGCGAAGGTTTTTGCATAGAAACACAAGATGTAAATGTAGTGATTGTTTCACTTCAAAGCCCCCTAAAGATAGGCATATATAAGCAAAATCAACTTGTAGAAGTTATAAGTTCGCATGAGCAAACAAGTGAAGTACTACCTAAGATTTTTCAATCCTTACTACAAAAATATAAGATTCAAAAAATAGCTTTTGCCAGAGGTCCAGGTAGTTTCATGGCGATAAAAATAACCTATATCTTCTTAAGAACCCTAAGTATTACTAGAGGTATCGAGCTGTTTGCTTGCGATGGATTTTATTTTTCAAAGAATCAGCCTATAAAAGCAATGAAAAAGCTTTATTTTGTAAAAGAAGATGATAGAATTACGACAAAAATTTTTCAAGAAGAGATAGAAACAGAATTTTTTCTACCAGAAGTTTTTGAAATAGAAGAATTTTCAAAAGATATAGAACCGCTTTATATCTTACCAGCAGTTTAGGAGAACGTTCAATGAGGATTAAAGTACCAGCCACGAGTGCAAACCTAGGACCAGGATTTGATACTTTAGGGCTTGCTCTTGGTTTGTATAATTATGTAAATATAACTCCTGCTAGCTGTTATAGTGTCTCGATTAAAGGTGAGGGTGAGGATAAAGCAAAGTTAAAAGTAAACAATATTTTTATCTCTATTTTTTATGAGATTTATCAAGAATTAGTAGGAAAGAGAGATAACTTTAGGTTTGAGTTTGAAAACAATATCCCTTTTTCAAGAGGCTTAGGAAGTAGTTCAGCAGTTATAGTAGGAGCTATTGCAAGTGCTTATGAGATGGCTGGAGTTAAAGCTTCAAAGGAGATAGTTTTAAACAGAGCATTAAGCTATGAGAATCATCCTGACAATATAGCACCAGCTGTATATGGTGGATATACTAGCTCCATAGTATATGAGGGTAGTGTAAAAAGTATTAGAAAAGATATCCCAGAGCTTTTAAGTGCTGTTGTTGTCATCCCAGATCGTGCTATGTCAACAGCCCAATCAAGAACACAATTGCCAAAATCTTATTCGATGAAAGATGTAGTTTATAATCTCTCAAGAGTTGGACTTATGAGTGCGGCATTTTTGAGTGAAAATTGGGAGATGCTTCGTTATGCTGCTAGTGACAAGATGCATGAAAATAGACGAATGAAAAAATTAAAAGAACTTTTTAAAGTCCGACAGATAGCTTTAGATAATCGAGCTTTAATGAGTACGCTCTCAGGTAGTGGTTCAACTTTTTTTAATTTATGTTATAAAAAAGATGCTTTACATTTGGAAAAAACTTTAAAAGAAGCTTTCTTAGCTTATAGAGTTGAAACACTTGAATTTGATAATCACGGTTACGAGATTATAAAAAGATAAAAAAAAGTTTAATTTTGGTATAATCATGAGCGCAATAAATAAGCCTATTAGAATGTGCATCCTCTGCAAAGAGAGATTTGAACAAAATTCTTTACTTCGCTTTCAAGCAAATAACGGAAAAATAGTTGAATTTTCACACAGAGGAAGAAGCTTTTATATATGTAAGCAATGTTTGTTAAATGATTCAATGAGGCTTGTAAAATTGTTGAATTCTAAATTAAAAATGCAAAATAAAAAAATAACAGAATTTGGGGAATATTTCTCAAAGATAGTGCAAGAGCACAATAAGGAGATTTGTACGAATGGATAAGGTGCGTATACACGAGATAGCAAAAGAACTTGGCATAAAAAGTAAAGAAGTTGTAGAAAAAGCAGCAGATATGGGTTTGGATGTAAAAGCTGCTTCAAGTGCAGTTTCAACAGACGATGCAGAAAAGTTGATGAATTATGTTCTAACAGGTGTTAAAGAAGAAGTCGCTTCATCTCCAAAGACCAGTCCATCCTCAAACGATAGTATTCAAACACAAGATGAGAAAAAAAGCTCTCCTAAAAAAGAAGTTCAAGTTAAAGAAGAACCGAAAAAAGAAAAAGTTTTAAATGAGCAGAGCAAAGAAGATGAAAAAGCTAAAGTAAAAAAAGAGAGACCAAAAGAGACTTTAGCACAAGCGAGTGTAACAAAAAGAAGAGGTTTGGTTATCGTTAAGAAAAAAAGACCTGAAAAAGAAGAAAGAGAAGTTATCGTTGATACTCCTGTTATGAAGAAAAAATCTTCTGAGCCACTAGAGGCTGTTTTTAGCAACGCAAATGATAGTGCGCAAAAGAAAAAGAAAAAAGTTAAAAAAGGTCCTGCTGAAAAGAAAATAATGACTGAAAAAATGGATATCTCTTTTGGTTCAGAACTTTCAGAAGCTTCGATTGATTTTGAAGAAGAGTTAGTTGTTTTACCAGATTTATCTGTGAAAGCTGAACCTCAAAGTGATGCAAAAAAGAAAAAAATAGATCCAAGCCAAATTAGAACAACAAATAAAAAAAGTACCTTTGTACAACAAGGTATCCAACGTACAAGTAAGAAGAAAAAACGACCTAAAAAAATCGAAACAAAAGCTGAAGTTACTTCTGTACAAATTCCTGAAGAGATTAGAGTTTATGAATTTGCAGAAAAAATCAATAGACAAGCAAGTGAAATTATCAAAGAACTTTTTAATTTGGGTGAAATGTTTACAAAGAATGACTTTTTAGATAAAGAGTCTATTGAAATTTTGGCAGAAATCTTTGGTGTAGAAGTTTCGATAGTTGATGCACAAGAAGAGTTTGACTATGTAAAAGCGTATCATGAAGATGATGATGAAAATCTTGTTGAACGTGCGCCTATTATAACCATTATGGGACATGTTGACCATGGTAAAACTTCTTTACTTGATTATATAAGAAATGCAAAAGTAGCAGCAGGAGAAGCTGGTGGTATCACACAGCATGTTGGTGCATACATGGTACAAAAAGATGGAAAAAACATCACTTTTATAGATACACCAGGTCACGAAGCTTTTACGGAGATGAGAAGTAGAGGGGCACAAGTAACAGATATCGTTATCGTTGTTGTTGCCGCAGATGATGGTGTTATGCCTCAAACAAGAGAAGCGATTGACCATGCAAAAGCAGCTAAAGTACCGATTATCATCGCAGTTAATAAGATGGATAAAGAAGCAGCAAATCCAGATTTAGTAAAAACTCAGCTTGCTGAACTTGGGATTATGCCTATTGATTGGGGTGGAGAGTATGAGTTCGTTCATGTCTCAGCACATACTGGAATGGGGATAGAAGATTTGTTAGAAGTTATCAACCTTCAAGCAGAAGTAATGGAACTTAAAGCAAATCCAAACAGAGAAGCAAAAGCAACTGTTATAGAGAGCTCAGTTGAAAAAGGAAGAGGACCAGTTGCTACTGTTGTTATCGAGGATGGAACATTAAGACAAGGTGATACTATCGTTGCTGGTGTTGCTTATGGTAAGGTAAGAGCACTCTTAGATGATACTGGTAAAGCTATTAAAGAAGCAAAACCAGGTGAGCCTGCTGTTGTTTTAGGGTTGAGTGAAACCCCAGGTGCTGGAGAACACTTAGTAAGTGTAAAAAGCGATAAGATAGCACGTGAGTATGCTCAAAAAAGAGCTGAGTACCTTCGCCAAAAAGAGCTTTCAAAATCAACAAAAGTTACTTTAGATGAACTTAGTTCAATGATCGCAGAAGGTTCACTCAAAACACTTCCTGTTATCATCAAAGCAGATGTTCAAGGCTCACTAGAAGCGATTAAAGGTTCATTAGAAAAGATTAGAACAGAAGAGACGAAAATCAACGTTATTAGTAGTGGAGTTGGTGGTATTACAGAGAGTGATGTTGCTCTTGCAAGTGCTAGTGAAAACTGTGTTATTTTAGGTTTTCATATCAGACCAACGGGTATCGTAAAAGAAAAAGCAAAAAATGCTGGAGTAGAGATAAAAACATACAATATCATTTATGATTTGATTGATGATGTAAAAGGCTTAATCGCTGGTATGCTTTCTCCTATCATAAGAGAAGAAAATATAGGTCAAGCCCAAGTAAGAGAAGTATTTATGGTACCAAAAATCGGAGCGATTGCTGGATGTATCGTGACAGATGGAGTTATTAACAGAGGTGTTAAAGTTCGTCTTATTAGAGAGGGTATTGTTATCTATGAAAGTACAGTCTCTTCATTGAAACGATTTAAAGATGATGTTAGAGAAGTGGCAAAAGGTTATGAATGTGGTATCGGAATTGATGGTTTTAATGATATTCGAGTTGGAGATTTTATAGAGAGTTTTAAAGAGGTTGAAGAAAAAGCAACCCTTGCATAGACATAGCTATTTTTGCGAAGCTAAACTAGCTAACTAAGCCCAAAATTTGAGGGCTTAACTCTTTTAAAAGAGGATAGAAAATGGATAAAAGTATTAAGCTTCAAAGAACACAAAGTGTTCTTAAGCAGTTAGTACCAGAAGCATTAGCCACGTTAAATGATGAAATGCTTCGTGATTTATGTGTAATTGATGTGGAATGTACAAGAGGTAAATACGATGCTACGGTTTATCTTGATAAGATGATGTTTGATGAAGTTGAGCAAAATTATATTTTGGGGCATCTAAAAAAAGTAAGCCGTCACATACAAAACTATTGTATGCAGATGGAAGGTTGGTATAGATGTCCAAATTTTCATTTTAAATTTGATGATACCTTAGAAAAACAAAACAAGATAGATGCTTTGTTTGAACAGGTTTCAAAAGAGTTAGAAAAAGGAAAAAAAGAGTGAGTCTAAAAGAGAGTATAGAAAACATTTTAAGTGATTGTGGTGTCACTCTTTATGATATGGAAATGACAACAGAAAGTGAGAGAAAAATCTTCCGTATATACATTACATGTAAAGGAGGAGTAAGTTTAGATAAGTGTGCAGAAGTTACCAATATCCTCTCTCCTATCTTAGATTTAGAACCTCCAGTTGCTGACGCTTATACCTTAGAAGTTAGCTCTCCTGGAATTGAGAGAGCTTTGAAAAATTTTCACCACTATGAGTGTTCTGTTGGAGAAATGGTAAAAATAAAGCTTATAAATACAGATAAAATCATAGGAACACTAGAAAAAGTAAATGAAAAAGAGATAGTAGTTTTAGAAGAAGATGGACAAAAAACTACGATTCCTTTTGATGAGATAACAAAAGCTCGAACTTATTTTCAATGGTAAGCAATGAAGATTTGATGCAAAAAGCTCTTGAAGTTGCTTGGGATTATCAAGGGCTTACTTTTCCAAATCCTGCTGTTGGTGCACTTGTTGTCGATGCAGAAAAAAATATCCTATCCCAAGAAGCTCATAAGATAGCAGGTGAAGCTCATGCTGAAGTTTTGGCTATCAAACAAGCTTATATCAAACTCACACAAGATACAAAACTTCAAGAGATAAACTCTTCAAAACAGATACATGAATACCTTTATAAAAATCATGCAGGAATTTTTTTTGATAAAAGTATCTATGTAACTTTAGAGCCATGTAATCACTTTGGTAAAACACCTCCTTGCTCTTCTCTTCTAAGTACATTAGGGTTTAAAAATGTTTTTATAGGTATAAAAGACCCAAACCCAAATGCTAGTGGGGGCTACGAAAAATTAAAAAATGATGGTTTACATGTAAAGCTTGGGATTTTAGAAGATAGGTGTGCAACACTTTTAGAGCCTTTTTGTATCTGGCAAAAAAAGCCTTTTGTTTTTTTCAAATTGGCTTTGAGCAAAAACTTTGTTATCAAAGGAGGTATAATCACCTCTGAAGCTTCAAGAAGACATGTTCATGCACTACGCGATAGGTGTGATTTGTTAGTGATTGGAGGAAATACAGTTAGAGTGGATAGACCAACATTAGATGCAAGATTAGTCCAAGGCAAGGCACCAGATATCCTTATATATTCGAGGCATAAAGATTTTGATACATCAATTCCTCTTTTTCATGTTCCAAATAGAAAAGTTTTTATAGAAGATAATTTAAAGAGGATAAAAGATTATCGTTTTGTGATGGTTGAAGGTGGAGAAGATATGCTTAAAGCTTGTCAAGAAGAGATAGATTGGTATCTTTTTTATCAATCACATCACATCATAGAAGGAAAGAGTATAAAGATTGATATAAAGCTTGAAGAAGTTTTTTCAAAAAATATAGCAGAAGATAGGCTTACTTGGTATAAAAAAATTCATGGATAATTTGTTACTTATAGAGCTTTTCATTTTTTTTGGTTCAGGTCTTGCCCATGGGATACTTGGTTTTGGATTTCCTATGGTAGCCACCCCTTTACTCTCGATTTTTTTAAGCGTCAAAGAGAGTGTTTTGTATACACTTTTTCCTACGATGGCGGTTAATGCGAATGTTCTTAAAAAAAGTGGTAGATTTAAAGAGGTTTTTTTTGAATTTAAGTATCTCATTGTCTTTGTTTTAGTTGGTAGCTTTATAGGAACAAATTTTCTCATTATTTTTTATAACGATATTTATACACTTCTTTTAGCTTTTGTAATTGTTTTGTACCTCAATACTTCCAAAATCAACCTTTCTTTGTACGATACAATCCAAAGATATCCAAAGTTAATGATGATACTGTTTGGATTTGTAAGTGGGATTGTAAGTGGTTTAGTAAACATTATGATTCCTGTTCTTATCATCTATATTTTAGAGAGTAGAATTGAAAAAGAAAAAGCACTTGTTGTGATGAATGGGTGTTTTTTTGCAAGTAAATCACTCCAGATTTTTATCTTTGGGTTTCATGGTAGTTTTTCTTTATCGTTTTTAGGAACTATGATTCCTATGGTAGCTTTTGCTCTTTTTGGACTGGCATTAGGCTCTATGTTACGAGATAAACTAGATGAAAGACTCTACACAAAACTGCTTCGTTTAAGCTTGTGGGGATTAGCTTTTTATCTTAGTATTCGCTACTTTTACATGTAAAAGCTTTTGGGCTTTTTTATACAAAGGAGTATACTGCGAAGTAATCGTTTCTATGAGTGGCTCGTACTTTAAGAATGTAGCCCAAACTTGTTTAGAGGCTTCTTCTCTTTTTAACTTATCTAAAGCCAAAGCAGTAGCGCCGTTGATAAGACCTTTGAGGATAAAACTCTCATCTCTTTTTATAGGAGTATTCTTCCACTCTCTCCATAAATCCTCTAAAACTTCATGAGCTTCTACAAACTCATCTTTTACTAGTAAGGTTGAAAACTCTTCAATATTTTTTTTCATAAAATAATTATACCTAAGTCTTGACATATTTAATCTATTTGAATATAGTTGCATACTCAAAAGTTGCATATACAACTAAAGGATAAGTGGATGAACAAAGAACTTGAGCATTGTGTAGGATTGCAGATAAAATTGACTCACAATATAATGTCAATTGAACATAACAAGTATTTGAAGGATTTTGGTATTAGTAGTGAACAAGGCTTACTTTTAAAAGTTGTTTATGAGTTTCCAGGCTGTACGCAGACACAACTATCAGAAGCTTTACATAAAGATAAAACTACCATCACAAGGATGATAGATACCTTAGAAAAAAAAGGGAAACTTTATCGTGAAAGTTCATCTGAAGACAGAAGGGCTTTTAAGATTTATGTGACCAAAGAGACGAGGCAAAAGGTTGAGGAAATTTCTCCTATATTTGAAAAACGCAATGAGGAGTTAAAAAAGATAATAGACCCACAAGAGTATGAGATTACGCTTAAGGTTTTAAACCAAATAAAAGAATATTACAGAGGATTGAACAGATGAAAAAATTAGCACTTATTTGTATAGTTCCCGCATTTATATATGCGCATACCTTACAAGAATTACTTGATGGAGCACTTAGTAACAATGAGATAGTTTCTTCTAAAAAACTGTTGCAAGAAGCAGGACAAAAGCAGTTAGAAGCGAGTCAAAACAGTTATTTTCCTACTGTTGATGTAGGAAGTTCCTATCAAAGTCTAAATCAAAAAACACCAAATGCGCCAGGTGATGTTTATAATGGGTTTGTAAAAATTGGTTTAGATATCTATGATGGTGGCTACAAGAGTAGTGATATAGCAAAAAACAAAGCACTTTTGGAAGCTTCTAAGTTTGAAACTTCAGCTTATGAAAAATCTTTACAACTAGAGATAGTTCAAGATTTTTATAACATCAAAAATACTCAAAGCACTATCAAAGCATTAGAAGAGAAGAGTTTACAACTAGAAGCAGAGTTAGAGAGGATAAAAAAGTTCTATGAAGTAGGAAGTGCAACAAAAGATGAGATAGATAAGTTACAAGCAGCTTTTAGTAACAATATTTATACGATTGAAACTTCAAAATACCAACTAGAAACTTTAAAACAAGCTCTTAGCATAAAAATCGCAAGTGAGGTACAAACTTTAGAAGATGCTACTATAACTCCTCCTACAACAGCTGCTACGGAAGAAGTGAGTGATGAGATTAAGGCTTTGATGGCAAATGTTGATTCTTATGAGCATATGGCTTCTAGTATAGAATCAAGCTACAATCCAAAGTTTAGATTGGAAAATACTTATAATGTTTATGATTATGATAGAACAGATGCAACGCATCCAGAAGGATTAGATAATCAAAACAAATTTCTACTTACTTTTAGCATGAGGTTATACGATAATGCTGTTATAAAAAATCAAAAAGAGGCTACTTTACTTCAAAAAAGAGCTTTGCAAAAACAAGTAGAACAGAGTAAGAAGTTGCAAAATACAAATATAAAACTTTCACTCATGAAGATACAAACAGCAAAATCTCAGATTATCAGTGCAAAAGAGAGTTTAGAATCAGCAAATAGTGCTTATGAAACTATTTTAGAAAAATACAAAGTAGGCGCAGTAGATAATGTGGCTTATTTGGATGCTCTTAGTACAAAAACAGATGCAAAATCTCAGTACGAAAAAGCACAAAATGATTTACAAGTGGCTTATGCTACATACTATTATTACACAAATCAAAATATCAAGGAATACATCCAATGAAAAAATTTAAACAAATTATCGCAATTTCATTACTATTTGGTTCGATAAACAGTTTTGCAAATCCACAAGGAACTCCTCCTTTACCAAAAGCAGATGTTTATGTAGTTCCTCAAGCAAAAGAT
>DLUF01000120.1 GCA_002742765.1 Sulfurospirillum sp. UBA12182
CACGGTTGACTTAGAGACATCCAATCCGATAAAATTATCCATGATAAACCTCCAGAAAATCATTGGAGAGTTTGGTAGGCAAGAGGATAACCCCTCTTGCTGATAATTCAACCTTATTGCACATTAACTTCGCCTCGTACAATACAGTCTAACCTCAAAGTTGACTTTGTTACCACTCAAGTTTTTAGTGCAATCACTTAACTGACCCTCAAGCTAATTCTATTTTTAAGGTAAAAGAACCGCTCTGGGCTAAACCCAGCATCTTGACATCCCAAACTCTATAGGTAACTGTATAACTTTTTAGCTTTTTTAATTATACGAAAGCTAAACTTTTAACTTTTTCTTACATGTAAAACTTCTTAAGCTTTTAAAAAAAGTCTATGTAAAAAAGGGGAACTAAACTCTAAACTTTCACCAAGACAAGCTTACATGTAAAATGGGCATATCTCTATATATGTTATAATGTCTAAGTTAAAAAAGAGGAGTTGATTTGCCAACGGTGCTTAAGATTGATGGGTTTAGGTTTTTCTTTTTTAGTGATGAACATAATCCAGTGCATATACACGTTGAAAAGGGCGATGGATATATGAGAGTAGAACTTGAAACACTCAAAGTGACAAATAAACAAAAATTTACTAAAAATGATGAAAAAAAGATAATGTCTATCATCAAAGAGCATCATGAAAAACTGATAGGAGCATGGAATGAATACTTTAATCAATAGACTTGATTTTGGTGACAAGATATATGTTTATCTACAAAGTGATGATATACTCAGTATCCCCTATAGTTATACAAAAAAAATTCAAAATGCAAATAAAGAGCAACTTTTAAATTATCGCCTTATCGGTGGTGGTATCGGAGTGCATTTTGAAGAGATAGATGAAGATATCTCTCTTGGTGGCATCATCTCTTACAAGATAAAACACGAACTTAAAGCTTCTTAGGTGGTTTGAAGGGACTAATACAAAAAGCTCTTTTTTCTTTTTTTAAAAACAAGTAGAATACGAATTTAAAATTGTTTATGAAGCTTATAAGCATGGAGTTTAAGATGAAGAACAAAATGAAGTTTGTATTTTTTGGCATAGGTGCGGCAAGTAGTGTTATGGCACAAGCACTTTTGGAGCTTTGTGGCAAGACGAGTATTGAAGTGCCATCATTTTTATTTGTCATAAGAGATAAATCAGTAGTTAAGAAATACTTTTTTCAGCATGAAAAGTTACTACAAAACGCTAAGTTCCTTGAAGTCGAAGAGTTTGATAATATTTTTAAAAATCCACAAAAGTATGAGAGTTATTTTAAAAACGCAACCGTTCTTATCAACTCATCAATTCCTGAATTCAATCAAGAGATTATGAAACTAGCTCTTGTGTTTAAAACGCATTATTCTGATTTGGCAAGCGACATCTACTCAAGCAAGATTATCGACAATCTTCAGTTTGAGCAACAAGAACTGCATCATGAGTTTCAAAAAAACTCTCTTTTAGCACTTATAAATCTTGGAATTTCACCTGGAGTTACAAACCTTTTGATAGGCGAGAGGATTGAGCATTTTCACAATCTCCCACACAAAACAAAAGTTAAAAAAATAGAGATATTTTTACTTGAAGATATCCGTTCAAAACAGTTGGTTTTCTCATGGGCACCAAACGTTGCCATAGAAGAACTTTCGTTTAGACCAGCGTATTTTAAGCAACATAAGCTAAAAAGAGTTGAGCCATTTTCTAATTCTTTGTCTTATGAATTTCCTTATTTTAAGGGGGAAGTTGATGTTTATCCTGTTTTTCAAGAGGAGATTATCTCTTTAAAGCAGAGCTTTCCTGATGTTCCTGAGATTAGAATGTTTGTTGGTGGAAATGAAGTGGAATTGATGAAAAATCTTTATCAACTCAATCTCTTATCGCATAAATATTGTTTCGGATATGAGGATTCTCAAGCATCGATTAACACTATCATCAAAGAGGTTATTCCAAAGATGAAGTCGCCTGATGTGATGGCAAGTTATGTTAAGGAAAAGATTATCAAAACAGCACAGTTTTGCGCAGCAGCTGAACTGAGTTTGGAGATTCGTTTTGATGAGTACAAAGTTCAATCAACCGAACTTGTTGGCGTCATTTTTGATAGCTATTTGGATCTTGAAAATACTCCATATTCTGGTGCTACTTATGTTTCATACCCTACTGGAATCGGTGCGGCATTGACACTTTTTTATACACTAGTTGGAAAGAAAAAGATTAATGGAGTTGTAACGAGCGAAAAACTTCCAGCACTACTTGGAAACACATGGTGCGAAATGCTAAAAAGAGAGCTTAGTGTTTATAAAATCGGATTATTTCATCTCATGTTACAGAGTCAAACAGACTAGGAAATAAATCATTAATTTTGGTATTTACCATGATTTTATCTTGTTAGAAGTTTTATCAAAGACGGTTTATAAAAAATCCTTTTTATGTCGATGTAGAAGTAGTCCGTCGTTTGTAAACAAGATATAAAGGAGTCAAGATGGCTGTACATGTAGATCCTGAACGTTTTAAACACATAGCAAGTAGACCACTTGAAGGCTCCCAGTACCTACAACCAAAAGAGCGTGAAGCTTTGCTTGAAGATGGGATAAAAACTCAAATCCAAGGGGATGTTTATATCCAAGAAGGAGTTGATTTTAAACCTCAAAGTGAAGGTACTTTGCGAGCTGAAAGGTTGAACAAACCCAAAATGCAATTAGGTAAAAATGAACTTTTTGTTGCATTTAGAAATCCAGATAACGATGAGGAGACTCTAGTTATCGTCATGGATAAAGAAACTCTCAATGAACTTCAATCTCAATTTAGCAAAAAAGATTTTTTTGAGCGAGAAGATGGGATTGTTCGTCTCAATGGTGAGTCCGAACGATATGTCGCTGGCTGGTTAAAGGAGATAAATCACAACCGAGGCTATGTCAAAGCAGATACCAACAAAGATGGTCTCATTGATGAAAACGAAGAAAAATCTCTCAACATCGGATTTGATAGAAAAAGCGTTTATGAGTACCTAGGCGAGGATGTCACTTCTGTTGGTACGAGTTTGCAAGGACGCAGATACCAAGCTTATGGGGATACTTTTAATGCCAATAACTCAGTAGATATCGTTACAACTCAAGCTTTAAAATTCAAATCAAGTGCATATGCTGAGTTGTTGCATACGATTAAAATGGACGATAACAAAGATGGTAAAGTTACTTTAGAAGAGGGCTTAAAAGAGTTTGTTCCTAAAAACAAAGAAACCCATGAGTATCTAGCTCAAAAGATTAGGCAAGCCCATCTGGAGTGGATTCATCTAAAAGACCCAGTTCTTGAACCAAATCGTTTAGCTTACAGAGATATCTCTATGCCTGAAATCTTGAGCAAAGAAGAACGCGAAAAAGAGTTGCAAAAGATGATTATGCAGCAGGGTTAAGCTTATAAGTAATTCATCTTTTTTTCAAGAAATCTGGAAAATACTGCGATTGTATAAGTCATCACAAAGTAAAAAACACCTAAAGTAAGATAAACTTCAAAAGGCTCATAAGTACGAACATAGATAAGTTGTCCTGCTCTTGTGAGTTCGGTTATAGAAAGAACAGAAACTAAAGAACTATCCTTCAAGATAGCAGCGTAAGCGTTAGTTAGAGGAGCTAAGACTATGCGTAGTGCTTGCGGATATAAGATGTAAAAGAGCATCGTTATATAGTTCATTCCTAGTGATTTTGCTGCTTCTTGTTGCCCTTTGTCTATCGAGAGCATACCTGAGCGGATAATTTCTGAGATATATGCGCCAAAGTTTAAAGAAAGACCTAGTATAGCAGCTTGATAACTGCTCATAGCTATACCAACTTGAGGTAAGCCATAGTAGATGAAAAAGAGTTGGATCAAAAGAGGAGTTCCCCGAAAAATCTCGATGTAAGCTACAAAAACCTTATCTAAAAAATAAGGGATTTTAAAACTCCTAAGAGTTCCTATGAAAATGCCTATAACCAAAGCGATAATAAAAGAGATAAATGAGAGATAGATGGTAATCCAAGAGGCTTCCAAAAGGAAGCCTAGATTGTCAAAGACAGCTTTAAAATCCACTTATTTGACCGCTAACCATTTTTCTACCAAAGCATCGTAAGTGCCATTGGATTTGAGTGTTTTTAATGCCTCATTGATCTGTTGAGTTAGCTTATCTTCGCCTTTTTTCATAACAACTACAAGCTCTGAAGGAGCGATAGTGCCTACGATTTTGTACTCTTCTTTAAAGTTCTTTTGTGTAAGTGCATAAGCATAACCTACAACAACCGCATCAATCCTCTCTTGTTTTAAATCCAAAAATGCTTCGGGATTATAATTATATCTAGCAACTTCGCCTAAACCTTCTAGTTTATCGACAACTTGCTCACTGCCACTACCTAGTTGAACTCCAACTTTCTTACCTTTTAAGTCTTTTTCAGAGTGGATGGTATTGTTTGATTTTTTTACGACTACGACATCATTGAGTAGGTAGTAAGTATCGGAGATGTTTACATTGCCAACACCTGCTTCTTGCGCACTCATCGCACTGATGATAACATCATAATGACCATTTTTTAAGCCACCTAGTAAGGCTTGCCATTCAGCATCTTTGATGATAACTTTTTTGTTAAGTATCTTCCCAATCTCTTGTGCTAAATCAATATCAAATCCAACGATTTGACCACTTTTTTCATCTCGTGACTCAAAAGGTGGATAAGCGGCACAAAGTCCAACAGTGAGGGTGTTTTGTTGCGCATATGCGAACATGTTGAAAACAAGCAATAAACTTGCAATAACTTTTTTCATACTAATTCCTTTAGGATAATTTTGATTGACATGTCAGGGTTTGCCTCATCTATGGCAAAAAAAGGAAGGTGGATATCATGTTTTTTTAAAGCTTTTTGAAACTCTTCCATAAGTAGTCCTTGTTCTAAAACTTCTTCTAAGGAGTTCGTAAGAGCTTTTAAAGTTTCTATCGAGTTGATTGCGCTTATCTCTCCTTCCCAATTCTTTGCTCTACAAGTTTTATAAACACCACAAGTAGGGCTTCCATCTACACCGATACAGCCAGAGAGTTCGTAACCGTTTTTATGATAATCAAGTAGTTGGTCTAAAATCGGTTGTAGAAGTTTTTTGATATGTTTGCGAAAATAGGGTGTATCGTACTGTTCTTTTACTTGCCCCCAGCGTTTGATGCCATGAGAGAGCATCTCTGGACAAGGAAGCTGTATGAAGCCATAGCCTTTTTGCATAAGAGGAATGACGAGCTCTTGCAAGCTACCTTCATAATTGGCAAGTTTATATACTTTTGAGTTTACATTTAAGATACAGTGGCTAAGTATGAGAATTTTTTTGTTGCGTTTCACGAAAAACCTTTTGAACGAAAGTTTTCCAAAAGAGCATCAGACAAATGTGAAGAATAAAGCATTTTTTGTCGTCTCAAGCCTTGAGAATTGCTTTAGGAAAAGCAAATTCTAATCTATTTATACTTAATACATATTAAAAAAAGTTCTTTAAAATAAGCTCTCAATAGATACAATACAAGTTAAAAAAAGAGGATTGAGTATAAAAACGCTTTTAACTTGGTTTGAAAAACAGGGTCGCCATGAACTTCCTTGGCGAAAAACGAGTGATGTTTACCATATCTTTTTATCTGAGGTGATGTTACAGCAAACCCAAGCAAGCCGTGTGGCGGAGCATTATTATCCTCATTTTTTACAAAAGTATCCAACGCTTCAAAACTTGGCAGATGCAAGCCTCGATGAGGTTTTAGGAGATTGGAGTGGGCTTGGGTACTACTCAAGGGCTAGAAATCTTCATAAAGCCGTACAGCTTTGCAAAGAAGAGGGCTTACCTCATGATTTTAAAGAGCTACAAAAACTCCCTGGTGTTGGTCGCTATACCGCAAGTGCTGTGTGTAGTTTTGCACTAAACCAGAGTATAGCAGTGATTGATACAAATATCAACAGAGTTTTAAAACGCTACTTTGCACTTATGGATGACAAACTTGTTTTACACAAAGCTGAAGAGTTCTTAAACAAAGAGTTTCCAAAAGAACACAACCTCGCACTCATGGATTTAGGTTCACTTGTATGTACCCCTAAAAATCCTACATGTAAAGAGTGTCCACTAAGCTTTACATGTAAAGGTAAAAATGAGCCAGAAATCTTTACATGTAAGAAAAAAACGCAGTACGAAAACCTAGAGCTTTACCTTGGAGTTTGTCTCGTAGATAAAAAACTTGCCCTCGTCAAATCAAGCGATAAACTCTACAAAGATTTATATGTTTTGCCACCAGTTGAGCCAGTAGAGGAAGATTTTATCGCTAGTTTTAAGCATTCTTATACGAAATACCGTATAACTGTATCTTTGTATAAAACCCAAACCACCCCACTAGAAGCTAGATACTTCAGCTATGAGGAACTTTTGCAAGCTCCTATCTCTTCCATGACGAAAAAAGCATTGCAATTTTTAAATTAAAGCATAGTTTGTATTAAAAATATATCTATAATTGTAACCATCCCCATACTATAGACCGGTTTTAGGCTGCTAAAATCTGTTTTTTATTAT
>DLUF01000087.1 GCA_002742765.1 Sulfurospirillum sp. UBA12182
TATCACTTATGAACTTTTAGGAGTAGAACACCTAAAAGTTCATAAATGATAGGTGATTTTATAAAATGATTGATAAAGTCAAATTGCATTTTACAGTGAGCAGAAGGGTCAAATCCTACTAGTTTTTTAGGCTCTTGGTCAAGCATTCTAAAAAGGTAGTATCCATTGTTGCAACCGATATCTCCTACGACTTTATCTTTGAGCTGTACATGGGGTTTGAGTAAATTATACTTAATATAGCTTTTCCACTCTGTATCAATAAAAGTATCAAATATACTAAAAGGACCTTTTCTCCAAGGTCTCAGTGCCAGCGCTGTTTGATAGATAATCTCTTTGTTTTTTGCTTCAATAAACTGACTTTTGATGTTTATCGTGTCTTGTAAGTCAAATTCTATTTTTTGTATATTTGGGAGATTGTCAACGAGAGATTTTTTAACTTTGTTATCTTTCCACTCAAACCACTTTTTTCTTTCTTCTCTTATCTTCTCTAAATTCATTGAACCTCTTGAGTAATGTTTTGATAACCTTCAACAACTAATTCTTTAGATTTTTGTATAACTTTTTTAGTTCCATCCTTTACTTTTTGAAACTCTACTAAGTTTTTATCACACTCTTTATGGTAAACTCCCATAGAGTCATAGTACTCTTTACAGGAGTTATAGTAATGGGTATCAATACCTCTATCATTAACATAAAGACAACCGCTAAAAAGAAATGGTAAAGTTATAATTAATACATTTTTCATGAAGTGTATAATACCATTTTATTAGTTAAAACTTGATAATGGAAAAGAAATGGAAAAAATATTAGAACATTTTAAAAAAATTAGCTCTATTCCTCATTGTAGCTTTGAAGCGGACTTATTGAAAGAGGAGATTGTCTCTTTTGCAAAGAGAAATGATTTTGAAGTTTTTGAAGATAAAGAAAAGAATATCTTATGTAAAAAAGGTACTCCTAAAATCGCTTTACAAGCACATTATGATATGGTTTGTATAGGTGAAGCTCCTTGTATAAAGTTAGTCAAAGAAAACAATATTTTAAAAGCAAAAAATTCGAGTTTAGGTGCTGATAATGGTATGGGTATGGCTATCATGTTTTCTATGATGGAAAAGTACAGCGATATAGAATGCCTTTTTACAAGTAATGAAGAAGTTGGACTTTTAGGTGCTAGTAATTTGGAGTTGCAACTAAGTTCCAATAAGCTTTTAAATCTTGATGGTGAACAAGAGGATGAGGTTTATGTAGGGTGTGCTGGAGGTGTAGATATTATTTGTACATGTAAAGTACAAACAGCAGAAGCATCACCTGATTTAAGTGTCTACAAAGTGAGTATATCTGGGTTAAAAGGTGGACATTCTGGCGTTGATATCGATAAAGGGATTCCTTCAGCCATAAAAGTATTGGCGCAAGAGCTTTATGCAAAAGAGATAAAGATTATAGATATTTATGGGGGTGAAATGAGAAATTCTATCCCTAAAAATGCTTATGCTATCGTAGCCTCTCATGAGCCTTTTGAATCTCAAAGTAGCTTTGTAACTGTGGAAAAAATAGAATTTGCAAATCAAAAGTATTTTTTGAATTCAGATAAAATCATAAAAGTTATCCATGCTTTTGCTCAGGGTGTAAGAGAATTTGATAAAAAATATAACATACCAAAAACAAGTATTAGCATGGGAAAAATCAGATATGAAGATGGGATTTTACAGGTTGATTGTGCTGCTAGGTCTTTAGCTGATGAAGATTTGGATATACTAGCACTTGAAACTTGTTCTTTGTTTGAGTTAGCTGGTTTTGAAACACAAATGAAAAATCCTCATCCTGCATGGAGTCCAAATATAGGTGATTTTACTCTTTTAGTTAGAGAAGAAATGTCAAAGATATACTCTAATGTGGAGTTAAAAGCGATTCATGCTGGTTTGGAGTGTGGTGTTTTAATGCAAACACAAAAACATCCAGTTGAAGCAGTTTCGATGGGACCAACTATAAGATTTCCACACTCTGCGAGTGAAGAGTGTGATTTAAATTCTGTCTTTAGAATCGCTCAAGCAGTAGAAAATATAATTCAAAAAATACAAAAGGTATAAAAATGGCACTTATAAAATCAAAAGAGATAGAATTAGGTAAAAAATTAGAAGAGTTTGAGTTGTATGATGCTTTTGAAAAGAGATTTCATTCAAAAGATTTAGTTGGCAAAACTGGTCTTATCATAGCAGTCATGTGTAATCATTGCCCTTATTCTAATGCAATATGGAAAAGATTAAACATAATCTCTGAGTTTGCAAAAAAATTAGATATTGCAACTGTTGCGATTAATCCTAATATCCATCCAAATTATCCAGAAGATTCTCCTGCTCACATGCGGGATAAAGTAGCTGAGTTTGAGATAAAATTCCCTTATCTTGTGGATGAAGGACAAGAGGTTTCAAAAGCACTTGATGCTGCTTGTACTCCTGATATATTTTTATTTGACAAAGACTTAAAACTCTATTATCACGGAAGATTAGACGATAATTGGCATGATGAAAAATCTGTGAAAAAAGAGGATTTGCGAGAAGCTGTTATAGCCCTCTTTGGAGAGCAAGAACCACCAGCAGAGCAATTTCCTTCACAGGGTTGTTCTATAAAGTGGATTGATACTGTTATAGGCTAATAAGAATGAGCAAAAAGCATGTTCTCATCGTAGAAGATGAGGTTATTATAGCTTTAGATATAAAAAAACGTTTGGAAAATTTTGGTTTTATTGTTGATGAGGTTGCTGATTGTGCCGAAGATGCTCTTTTTTATGTTGTAAAATATGCACCTGATTTGGTTTTAATGGATATAAAACTCAATGGAAAGATAGAAGGAACACAGATTGTTAGTGAGATTCAAAACAGATATAAAATCCCAGTAGTTTACCTCACTTCCCATAGTGATGAAGAGACCCTAAGAGTTGCACAGGCT
>DLUF01000036.1 GCA_002742765.1 Sulfurospirillum sp. UBA12182
AACATATAAAAACCTGTAAAACAGAAAACTCTAGTGGTGGTTTTATAGGAGTATCTGAGGTAAACTCCAGGTCGTTTTGAGCCCACAAAGAGGCTTGTACCACTATCTCAAACTTATCTGCCTTGATAGGTAAAACTGCTTTCCCTGCCTCATCACTCTTAGTAGTCTCGATAATCGTCCCTTTTTCATCTGTAAGCTCTATTAAACATTCTTGACAAGGAGAGGATTTTGAAAAATAGGTAAAAATATGGAGTGTTTGTGCCTCTTGTGTAGTAAAAATCTTTAAGCTATGTGCTTGTAATGCTGTTATAAAAAACAAAAAAATTAAAAAAGTTTTTTTCATCTAATCAAACCCTTTATATCTCTAAAAGTTTGGGAGAAACTTTTTGGATAAATCGAAAAATCAAAACAACAAATATACCTTCTATAAGCATAATAGGAAGATTTGAAAGGAGACTTAAGCTAGCTACTGCATAAAAAGCTTCTCCATTTAAAGCTAAAACCAAAGCAAGCAAAACAGCGCAAAGAGATACAGGAACAGAGCCAATCAAAAAGTGTAACAGTAGTTTTTTAAATCCACTTTTTGTTTTGATACGCATAAGATAATAAGCGATTAAAGCTGGTGTTGCGATGATAAGAAGATTTACTCCTAAAACCGTTATGCCTCCATAGCCAAAAAGTAATGCCTGCAATAAAAGTGCGATAAAAATCGCCACAAAAACTCCATAACCTAAAAAAGCTCCTAAAATACCGCTCATAATCAGGTGAACAGAGGTTGGTCCTAAAGGGATATGGATAAAAGAAGCGATGAAAAAAAGCGCACTTAAAGCTGCTGTAATAGGAAGTTTTTGGACATCTAATTTTTTATAAGAGAAGTACAACACCCCTGTTGCTATCACATTACCTGCAACAAGTAACTGGGGATGAAGCACTCCTTCACTAATATGCATCTATTTCATATCCTCACAATGTACCCATAAAACAGCTCCTAGTTCTACTGGATACTCTTTTTTATCTTTTGAAATTTTTACATCATCATCAATCAAAGCAGCAAATCCCCACCAACCAGACTTTGGCATAACAAAATGAAAAACTCCATTCTCGTTCGTTTTTACTACTTGTGTTACATGAGAATTTGTAGGTGCTTTGAACTGATGTTTATTATTATAAAGTTCAACTTCTACTTCCACATTTTTTGCTGGCTTGCCTTTATATAGCACTTTAGCACTAAAGATGTTGCCACTATACAAGCCATAAGGTCTTGTAAAAGGTATGATTTCAGCTTTCAATCCAACAGGCTCATCCCAGCCTTCTGAACTCTCAAAAGCATCTACGATTACTTTGGTTTGATGTTGTATAAATTTTCCCTCAGCAGGCTCGAAATATGGTTTAGGAATCACATAAAACTGATAAGTACTAGGTGCTTTAAAAACATAACTTCCTTTCCAAAAACTCATACCCTCTTTTTTCTCTTCTTTAAAAGTTGAGAGCATATCTTGTTTTTTACCTTCATAAAACACACCTGCTTCAAGAGGTTTTTGCATATTCATTAAAGCTTGTTCAAAAGGGTGTGTAAACTCATAAGTAAGTTCGATTTTTTTGTCTTCTTGTGATTCGACAGTAGCTTTTGAGGGGAGTATAACTTGAAAATGTCCCCAAAGTAACAATGGGAAAAACAGAGCTATTGATAATACTAATTTCATATCTATCCTTTAAAGTAAGAAGTATTTTGAATTTGTATTATCAATAAATTATACTTACAAAGTACTTAAATTATAAATAATAATTATAACTCTAAAATTATTACTTTCTTTTGAAAGCTCTTTTTTCAGCTCTTTTAGCTCATTTACAGCACTTGAAATATCTTTTACATGTAAATGTCTATGAACCTCATTTGGTTGTCTATAAACCTTATCATAATACTCTAACAACAAAATTTCTGCAACTTTTTCCAACTCATTTTTATCGAATGACTCAAGTGCTGCATCAAAAAATTTTCTTTGGATATATGGTTTTATGTGATTCATACTTGCATAAAAAAATGCTGCATCAACTGCTTGATAATCTCGCATAATTCTCTGTATCCTCAGCTCTAGTGGAGCGCTAATAAGAACTTTAAAACCGTTGTGTGTTCTGTTAAAAAAGAGTTCTGGTTGTATGATAGAGCCTATTTTTTTACTCTCTGCTTCGACATATATCCACTCTTTTGGGTCTATGTTAAAAAGTGCGTAAGCAAGAAGGTTTTGAAACTCTTTTTGACTTGGTTGTACTCCTTTGATACTCCCAAAAGTTGATCCAAAGTGGTTTGCCAATGTCTCTGTTTTGATACTTGTGTCTAAATTTGCTAAGAGTTCACTCTTTCCACAGCCTGTGTTACCACATAAAACGATAAAGTTTTTGTGTTCAAACCTTTCCAAATACTCTAAAACATATCTTCTGTATGCTTTATAACCTTGCTCAATCCTCTCAACAAGATAACCAGTATGTGAAAGGATAATCGCCATAGAAGCAGAACGAAGCCCTCCTCTAGCACAGTAAATAGCTATTTCTGAGCCTAAGGGATAATTTTTATATATCTCTTGGAGATGAGAAGAGACGTTTTTACAAATGTAACTTGCCCCTAAAACTTTTGCTTTGGAGCTAGATTCATTTTTATAAATAGTACCAATTTCATGATGTTCTTCATCGCTTAAAGCGAAAAAATTGACTGCATTTGGTATCTTGGAGTGAGAAAATTCTTTGGGGCTTCTTGAATCAATAATCAAGTCATATTTGGAAAGATTTTTAAAAAAATCGGAAATTTTGATATCGTTTAACATCTTTACTCTTTTAAAATTTCCGTTATTATACTCCTATTAATCATAAATATTTTGAGATGTTGCTTTTAAGTTTTTTGAAAATTTCTTCAAAATCACTCGAATAAACTCTAGCATCACCTATCGTAGTGATGAAATTCGTATCCCTCTCCCATCTTGGAACAAGATGATAGTGGATATGTTCTGCGATGCCAGCACCAGCAGATTTACCTAAGTTCATCCCTATATTTACACCCATGGCATTCAACTCTGTTTTTAACATACCTACACATTTTTGAACGATAAGACTTATATGTAACCAAACTTTTGAATCCAAATTCTCCAAATTGTCGATATGACAGTTTGGTATAACCATAAAGTGTCCTGGAGTATAAGGATAAAGATTCATAACAACAAAACAAAATTCATCTTGATACAAAACGTGATTGTCTAAATCTTCTTCAGGATGGGCAACGATATGGCAAAAAGGACAACCTTCTATGCTGTTTTTTATATATTCATCTCTCCAAGGAGCATATAAGTGTTGCATCTTAAACCTTTTTTAGCTCTTTAAGAGATTGGCTTATATCTTCTTTACGCATAAAATGTTCACCAATCAAAAAGGCATCAGCCCCAACTTTTGAGAGATGCACTATCGTTTCTTTGTCATTTAATCCACTCTCAGCAACTATGATTTTTCCATTTGGGATAAGTGGCATCAGTTTTTCAGTTAAACTCATATCCATCTCAAATGTATCAAGATTTCTATGATTGACTCCGATGATGTTTGCCCCTGCAAAGATAGCCTTGGTCAAATCCTCTTTATCATGAATTTCCACCAAAGCTTCTAAACCTAATCTCCAAGTATACTCTAACAGAGATTTTAACTCTTTTTTACTCAAAGCTTTTGCAATAAGCAATATAAAATCTGCTCCATACACTAAAGCTTCAAGAATTTGATATTCATCAACGATAAAATCTTTTCGTAACAGAGGAGTTGCAACATATCTTCTAATCCCTGTTAGATACTCTAAATTCCCTTTAAAATAGTGAGGTTCAGTTAAAACCGAGATTGCATCAGCTCCACCTTTCTCATACTCTTGTGCTATCCATAAAGGGTCAAAATCTTCTCTGATAATCCCTTTACTAGGGCTTGCTTTTTTCACTTCAGCGATGATTCTATATGGATTTTCTTCAGTTGCTCTCAAATGAGGTTTTATATCACGAGGCATAAAAGGGTTGAACGCTAGGCTTCTTCCTAACCAATCGGCCGAAAATTCTGCTTTTCTCTTTTCCAAATCATCTTTTGTTTTTAAAATTATTTCATCTAGTATCATTGTTGTAAACACTCTTTAATTTTTTTATAATGCATCAAGACCTCTTCTTCTTGCGTAGTATCAATAAACCTATCTAAAATCTCTTTTGCTTCAAAACATTTTCTTTGTTTATACAAACCCCATGCCAACGAATCAAGATAAAAGATAGAGTTTGGCTCTTTTTTCAATGCTCTTTGCACCAAATCAATACCTTTTTGAATGTTGATATCATGATCAATTAAAAGATATCCATAGTAGTTTAAGTAAAGTGGCTCTTCCAAAACTTGTACAACTTTTTCAAACTTTTTAGCCACAGAATTTAAAATCTTTTTGTTAAGTTTGTTTTTGTTTTTTTCATATTCATAGATTGCAAGACGCCCTAAATCATTGATATCTTGACCATCTTCATAAAGCTGGCTTGCTATCTTATAAGCATTGTCAAAATCACTCGAAGAGACATAGATATCTAAAAGCATACGTTGGTCATAGCTAGTAGAACTTAAAAAATCAATAGCTCCTTGTTTGTCTTTTTTATACAAGAGTAACTCTACAACTTTTTTAGCAAATTCATCTTCATTGAAGCGTGCATACATCCTTTTATAAACAGAGATAATCCCATCTATATTTTGCTCTCTTCCATAGATTTCCACCAACTTTAAACAAGCTTTTCTTGAACAAGTTTGCATCCTCGTATGCGTCTCTAAGTAAGCAACTGCTTCATCTTTTCTATCCAAATAGCTATACAAAACATCTACCATGTTTAGCAAAACATTCTCATCTAAAGACTCTTTATAAGCACTTTGGAAGTATTTTAAAGAGAGTTCATAAGATTTGAGTTGGAAAAAGATTGCTCCTGCTATGGTTAGATTTCTACTGTTTTTTTCTATCTGAAGAAGTTTTTCTATATCTTTACTCGCTTCTATAACTTTGTTCTCTTTCATAAGTAAAGCTATCTTGATGCGTAACAAATCGCTATTTGTAGGTTCTACCTCTAAAGCTTTTTGGATTAAAAGAGAAGTTTTTGCATTATTGTTAGTTAAAAATGAGATTTTTGCTGCTTCGATAAGATAGTTTGTTTTTGAACTTTTTTCATATAAAGTATTGTATGTTTCGATAGCTTGGTCATACTCACCCATGTGTTGATGTTCCAAAGCCTTCATGATATAGAAATCTTCTTGTTCAAAAGATTTCTTTCCTATTTGTACGTTTTGGTTAAAATGCATACATCCAGTAAAAAGAATAATTATAATAGCGCTTAGCAGATACCTGGACACTCTTTTTTTACCTCTTCTATATTTGTTTTAAAATGTTCCCAAAACGGAAAAGTTCTACACTGTAAAGGTCTATACATGTAAATCTGACATTGCCTTTTTTGTGTATCAAAAAAAATACATCTATGCCCATTTTCAAAAGGAACTTCTTTGATAGTGTAACGATACCCAATTTTTGATAAATAGTTGGTTATAAACTCACTTTCTTCTAACTTTAAAAATATTGATATCTCTTTGATATTTAAAGCAGACACCCAGATATATCCACTCTCTCCTATGCAACAATTTCCCTTACAACGCTCACAAGCACTTGCATCAAAAGAGTAACTATACCCCTCTTTTTTTATCAATTCTGCCATAACATACTCTTCGTTTGAGATTTTTCATAGATGCAAGCCACTTCTCTTGCCAAGTTCCCATCTGTATCATGCAAGATAAGAGGAGGAAGAACATTTACCAATGCTTTAGAAGATTTCTTTGCATGGATTAAAACGAGATTTGCATTTTTATCTGCTTTTGAGTGGACAAATTGCAATGTTTCTACTTGAAATTTGTTATTTTTCAAAGCAGCAAAAACTAAATCTATCTGCTTTGCATCATAACAAAACAAAAAAGAACCTCTAGGTTTTAAGACTGAAGATACCTTTTTGCAAAATGCTTCAAGAGGTAGGTTATTTGCGTATCTGCTTATCTTTAAAGCATCATTTTCACTCTTTTTAGAGCCTTCATGGTAAAAAGGAGGATTTGAAACTACAAAGTCAAACTTTTTATCAAAACAAAACTCTAAAAAACTTCCCAACAAAAGCTCTGTTTCTAAGCCATTTTCTTGAGCATTTTTTTCATTTAAAAGATAGTGGGCTTTTTGTATCTCAATTTGTGACAAATGTATACAAGTAAAATCTCTTTTTAACAATAAACCCAAGATGCCACAACCAGAGCCAACATCTAAAACATACCCTTTGAGCTTAAATTGGGAGATAAAGCCATAAAGCACTAAAGAGTCACTGTTATATCTATATCCATCTTCATACTGATATAAATGCATGAAATCTCTTATCTATAAGCTCTGATAACAAAGCCTCGTTTATTATCTGCTTCTATGTTGTAAACTGTATAGCTAATCTTAGCAAAATCCCCAAATTTCTCACGAATAAGCCAACCACCCTCTTTTGCTCTATGCTTACCGAGTCCTAGATTTGCAAGTTGCGTCAATCTGTCTATCTCAGATTCTGGTATGCCTGCTGTTTTGTCACGTTTGATTTTATTTAACGAGCCAAATCCACCTTTGCCAACAATCGGAATAACCTCAAAATAGTGATTTGTGTCATAATTGTCTAAAAATTTACTTACTTTTTCTTTACATGTAGAAGAGACTTGGAAATTTCCAGAGTTCATATCATCACACTCTACTGTACCTAAAAGTGCTAACTTTCTTTTTTTGTCTGATATCGGAACTGTGTTACTTGCATTTACAACCTGAGCATCAAGAGTTTTTAGCATCTTTTTAAGTCCCTCAATCTCAGTAAGATACTCTGCTAGCTTTGCTTCGTCTTTTTTCTTTTGTGCTAAGAGTTCTTTTTCATTAGAGAGTTTAGACTCTAAATCTTTGATTTTTGCTTGGTATTCATTCTCTTTAACTTTTACTTGCTCTTGTAACTCTTTGAAAGAGTCTCTGATAGCTATGAGTTTTTCATGTTCACTCAACTCTAAACTTTTTTTCTCTTTCGATAGTTTTTCCATTTGGTCTTTTACATTGGAGAGTTCAAGGCTTTTTTGTTTTAAATCAGATTGGGCTTTTAAAAGCTGAGTATTCAAAGAAGCATATTTTGATTCTAAACTTTTTGATTGGACTTGGAACTCTTCTTGGAGTTTTTTCTTCTCTATCTCTTTACTTGAAGAAAGCTTTTGTAAGTTCATCTGTAATAAAGCTATTTTATCATTTAAAAATTTATAGTTTTCATTATGTTTTTTCTCGTTTTGAGAGACAATCACTTCCACTTCTTCATCAAGTTTTCGATTTTGTGTATTGAGGCTCGCTAGTTTATCACTTAGTTGCAAAATTCTATCACTATCGGCTTGATTTTGCGCTTTTTGAGTTTCTAAATCCTTCTTAACTTGTTCGTACTGAACCATCAAAACTTTTAGATTTTCTTTTGTTTTTTGATTTTCTGCAAGTAATAGGTTTTTCTCTTCTTGAAGCTTTTTTTGAGCACTTTGAAGTAATTTTTTGTACTCTTCTTCTTTGGTTTGAAGGCTTTTTTCACTATTTTCCAAGATCATTACACTATTTTGTGTCAGTTTTGAAATCTCATCTTTTAAATTTTTATTTTCTACTTTTAAAGAAGAGATGAGTTTGTTAAAATCCTCCCTACTTTCTTTTAAAAGAGTGTCATACTCGGCTTTTAGCTGTTCTTTTTCTTCTTGATATTTTTTTATGCTTAATTCTATCTGCTGTAACTTCTCACTACTCTTTTTCTCTAATTCTAAAACACTTTTGCTATTTTGCGTTAAAAGTGTATTTTTCTCGATGATGAGTTCATTGATTTTATTTTGAAGTCCTACTATTTGCTTGTCTTTTTTAGCACTTGCTATAATCTCATCTTCTCGTTGAGCTTGTAAAAGCTTATTGAGCTCATCTATCTTCTTTGCATTCGCACTATTTTCTCTGTCTAAAAGTTCGTATTTTGCCATCTGTTCTTTTAAAGCTTCACTTTGAGATGCTTTTGCAAGATTTGCTTGTTCTTGAAGCTTTTGTTCATATACTCCAACTTGTTCATCAAATTGCTGTTTTTGACGGTTAAGCTTATCAGCGAGAGCTATATTTTCTCTTTGTAAGTCATTGATTTTTAAAGTAAGTTCACTTATATTTTTATAGTGTTGCTTTTCAGCTTCATTTATCTTTTCTAAATTTTTTGAAAGTAGGCTAGACTCTTCCATCTTATGGGTAGATTTTTCATTTTGAACGATTTTAAGTAATTCATTTTTATCATTTGAAAGAAGCATGTTTTCTTGTTCTAAAAAGAGAACTCTATCTTGTAAAGATTTTATCATTGATTTTAAATCATTGATATCTCCATCAACGATTTCTAAAGGATTTCCATACTCATCAAAAACCTTTTCTAGCCCTTCTAGGGATTTTGGTTTTATGCTGATAGCATCTTTTTTGATATAACTTTCTTGGATAACTTTCGGCAAATCAGCAAATTTAACCTCTTCTTTTAAAAGATAGTTTTCTCTTAACTCTTTTAAACTAATTCCACCAAAATTACCAAAAAAATAACCAAATACCATACTCCCAATGAGCAACAAAGAGAGGATGATATTTAGAAAAACAGGAAATGAATTACCCTTGTTTTGCATTGTCTCACTTATTTTTTAAGATATGAGTAACTATATGATGTGCATGATTTAAAGCCATTGCGATAGAACCACCACTTCTAACAGCTATATCTCCACCTAGATATAAGCCTTTTACTGCTGTTTCATAGTTCTCATCAAAGATTGGCTTTTCATTCTCATCTAATGTTATACCACATTTTTTCAAGAAATCCACAGGTGTTGTTCCACCAATCGCATAAATAACTCTATCATAAATCGTATAATACCCATCTGTAAAACTTACTTTAACCAAACCATCTTCATTTTCTAAAGAGACGATATCTGTACCTAGTCTTAATCTTAATTTTTCTTGTCCATTAAATTCATAGAGCATTTTTTCATTGATTTCATTTAGTCTTGTAAAAGTATCTCTTCTGTAATTTAAAGTAACAGTATTTGTTTTTGAAAGCTCGATTGCATACTCAGCTGCCGAGTTTCCCCCACCTACTAAAAGAATTTTTTCACCTTGTGAACACTTATCAAGGTTAAAGTTCACTCTTTCTTTTAGTGAAGGTGGTATTTTATATTCTGGTTTGTTAGGTTTTCCCATCGTTCCTATGGCGATAATGACATTTTTTGCTACATAACCAGCAGTTGATGTAACAACATGAAAATCTTCATTTACTTTTTTTATGCTCTCAA
>DLUF01000053.1 GCA_002742765.1 Sulfurospirillum sp. UBA12182
AAAAACTCAAAGACCAAGGCAAAATCTAACTTTCAGAGAAGAAGAGTTAAGCTCATTCTTCTCTGTTACTTTCTATTTAAAAAAAGATAATATAGTGACATTTCATTAAACCTTTAAGGAATTAAGATGAAACTAAGTGCAAGAAATGTGATTGAGGGAGTAGTAAAACAGGTAGATATAGGTGCAGTTAACGTAGAAATAACTGTTGAACTTGCTCCTCAAACGTATATAACTTCTATCATAACCAAAAAATCTTTTGAAAATTTAGGTATTCAAGAAGGTAAAAAAGCTTACATCGTTGTAAAAGCATCAGATGTTATGGTAGGTGTTGATTAATTTTAAAAAGAGAAGTCTTAAGGCTTCTCTTTTAATTTGTATTAAAAGCTTCTTGTGAAAAACTTAAAATAACTTTTTCTCTAAGAGAAAAGCTATTTTTCTTAAACTCTTCATAGTCCATGATAGCTTCTATGGTATACTCTCCGACATTTATTTTCAAAGAGACTTCATCATCTTTTTGTAGATGAGAGATCTCTTTTATAAAGCCTTCTAGGAAGAACAATTTCTCTTTACATGTAAAGATTTCTTTCGTAAGAGAGATTTTCCTTGGATTGATAGCAATTCCTCTTTTTTCTCCAACTCTCCACTCTTTAGGGATTTGTAAATGTTGGTCATCTCCAAAGTGAAAAATCTTGTTTTTCCCTTTTTCTTCCCATTTGCCAAAGATAAAGTTACTCGTAGAAAAATCCATAACTCTACCAAAGTGTAAGCCAACTTGTCTAGTTGCTAAAGAGGAGAGCCAAAGCAAGTCATGACTAGCGATGATGACAGTTGTTTTCCATTGTTGATTTGCATAACTTATCGCATCAGAGAAGATGGGTACGCCATTGTAATCTAAGCTATTTGTAGGTTCATCTAAAAGGAGAGTTTTTGGTTTGAGTATGAGCCTCGCCGCAAGACACACACGCTGTGTCTCTCCACTTGAGAGTTCATGCCACTGTCTTTGGAGAAACTTTTTAGGCAAAAGTCCTACAAGTTCAAGTACCTCTTCCATCCTTTTTTGTGCATTTTCCATATCATCATGGAGTTTTAATCCAAAAAGAAGATTTTCCTTGACAGACCTTTTTAAAAGAGTTGGTTCAGGAAGTAAAATCGTGATTTCACGCTTTACATGTAAAGGTATCAACTGGTGTGAAAAGCCCTTATATAAGAGTTCTCCACTCAAAGGAGATTCTAAAAATGCTAAATGTCTTAAAAGAGTACTCTTACCACTTCCATTAGAACCTATCAGTCCTAAGATTTCGGATTGGTTGATTTGGAGTGCATGGATATTGAGTATAGGTTTAGTGTTGTAACTTGTTTGGATATTGTTTAGTTTGTATAAGATTTCACTCAAGACCTCATTCCTCCAGAGCGTTTTTTGAGCGCAAATAGTGAAAGATTTGCAGCAAAAGCTATGAGGATAAGCACCAGCCCAAGAGCGATACCCATGGCAAATTCACCTTTGTTTGTTTCCAAAGAGATAGCAGTTGTGATGGTTCTTGTAAACCATTTGATGTTACCTCCTATCATCATAGCGATTCCAACTTCAGCAACAACTCTTCCATATGCAGTCACTATCGCGGCTATCAAAGCATGTCTTAGTTCCCAAATTACATTTTTAACCATCTGAAAAAGTGTAGGATAAAATGAAGATAGTGTGAGATAAAGTTTTCTGTCCATACCTTCGATGGCAGTTGCACTCAAAGAGATAACGATAGGCAAGGCTAATATAGTTTGTCCGATGATGATACCTTTTGCAGTATATAAAAGCTCATACTCTCCAAAAGGTCCACGATAGGAGATAAAAGCATAGACTATAAGCCCTACAACAACAGTAGGTAAAGCTAGGAGCGTATCGGAAAGTAACTTTAAAGATTTTCTAAAAGGGAACTCAAAAAATCCCAAAATAAATCCCAAAGGAAGACCTATAATCACGCTTAAAAGAATCGATACACTAGAGGTTCTAATAGTGATGTCAATAGCCGAGATGGTTTCAGGATCTAGTCGTATAAGTAAAAAAATTGCCTCTTTGAGACCCTCTAAGATATAATCCATGCTGATAATTTTCTCTTTACATTTGATTTAAAATAAGCTACCATTACGCAAATGTGCAAAATAAGCATAATTAATACGTGGAGGATTATCCTATGTTTTCATTGAAAAAAAGCTTAAAGACAAAAGCCCTATTTTTGGCACTTTTGTTAGGAATGAGTCACTTAGGTGCAGCCGAGTTAAAGATGGCTACAACAACAAGTACCGATAACACAGGTTTACTTGACGTACTAGCTCCTATGTATAAACAAGACACGGGAATTGATCTTAAATGGGTTGCTGTTGGAACAGGAAATGCGCTTAAACTTGGCGAAAATTGTGATGTAAGTGTTGTTTTTGTTCACTCACCAAAAGTAGAAAAAGAGTATGTGGCTAAAGGTTTTGGGGTAGATAGAACACCTGTTATGTTCAATGACTTTGTAATTATTGGTGATCCAATCTATAAAGAGAAGTTTGCAGGAAAGAGCATCTCTGAAGCATTTAAAATCATTCAAAATGAGAAGATTAAGTTCGTAAGCCGTGGTGATAAATCTGGAACACACAACAAAGAGAAGAGTGTTTGGCAAGCAGCAAGCGGAAGTGTCCCTGAAAAAGAGTCTTGGTACCTTCAAGCAGGTCAAGGTATGATAGCAACTATCAACATCGCACAAGAGCAAAAAGGTGTAACTTTGACAGATAGAGGAACTTTTATCAAATACGAAGCAAACCATAAAGGAAACCCACCTTTGGTTATCGTTTTTGAAGGAGATGCTAGTTTAAACAATTTTTACTCTATCATGGCTGTAAATCCACAAAGATGTCCAAATACAGATTATAAAGGTGCAAAACAGTTTATTGACTGGATTGTTTCAGATAAAATTCAAAAAGCGATAGGGGATTTTAAACTTTTAGATAAACAACTTTTTACTCCTGATGCAAAAACAAGAGCAAATTAAAACCTTTTGATACAATAAGCTAAGAGATTTTATGCTCTTAGCTTAAACCCTCCTAAATCTAAAACACAAAAATTACACTTTTTTGAAAATCTTTTAAAAAATTCTACATATCTTTTGAGAAAAAAAAGAAAAAATTTACACATTTTGCAAAAAAAAACAAATTTTTTTCTTAAAATTTTTTTGCAAAAAAAAGCGAGATTTTTTAAAAAATATGCAAAATTTGCATATTTTTATCTTTTCGTATAGATGGGGCAAGTAGAAAATAAGATATTTTTACTCCCATATAAGCAAAGCTACTTTTACCACAAAAAAAGAGTCAAAAAAACGTCAAAAAATTAGTCTAAAAGCCTAAAAATAGGGAGTTTAGTTTTTCTTGTTAAGAATGCTTTAAACAACTTACACTTACAATACGGTAAATGATTATTGACCACTGGAAGTGAGAAAAAGATGCAAAAAGAGTATTTGTTTTATGACCAAGCTTCATTAGAGTTTCCACTCGATGAGAGTATAGAGGTTGTAAATTCTTTTGAAGATATAGAGGATGGATATTTGGTTTCCAATATAGAGACAGATTCATCATATATATATGCCCCAGAGATAAACTACTATATAAAAAATTCCCAAGATGAGATTAGTAACAAGATAGTCAATGTCAAAAAGCTTTATGACATCAGAGGTGTTGTGTGTGATTTGGCTCAGGACTTAGACTTTAGCCAAGAGGTTGGAGACAAACTGCTTATCGTTTCAAACGAAAATCAAGACGCATTAGCACAAGAACTTAACTCGGCTGGATTTACTACTATCATCTTAAAGCCAGAACAGATTATAGATGTTGAGGGCAAGATAGGCTCTTTACATGTAAGCTTGAAAAAAGATGATGAAGAGTTAGAAGTGCAAACAGATCAAATCCTTTGGTTTGATGCTCCCCAGTTTGCGATGACTCAAAGTGGAACAGTTGACCCAGTAGTTCTTGGCTTAGAAAAAGCAGTTGCAACGCTTAAAAAGAGATTGGGCGTTTATAACTATAAAAACTTTATCAAATATGACCCAAAAATCTGTCAATACCATGAGAGACGTGAAGAGATATGTGGAAGATGTGCTGATGTATGTCCAACAGTAGCAATCCTAAAAATAGATGAAGAGAAACATTTGGAGTTTTCACACGTAGATTGTCATGGCTGTGGAGGGTGTATCTCTATCTGCCCTAGTGGAGCACTTGATTACTCTCAAATGCCTCGTGTTGCCTTTAGAGAACTTGCTCAGTTTTATAAAGATACAGTAGCTTTGATTGTCCCTAAAAAGATGTCGATAGAAGCTTTACATGTAAAGACTCCAAAAGGGGTTTTGCCACTCGCTATAGAGGGGGAGAAGTTTTTACATGAAGCACATTTGATGAGCTTGATTCAAACAAGCGGTCAACCTGTTGTATTTTACACTGACTTTATCTCAAAAGGAAGTGGTGATGCGATAAGAATCGTCAATGAAGCTTTTAAAAGAAAATATAACAAACAAGCGATTTTTGTTTGTGAAAATGAGCAAGAGTTAGAAGAAGCATTTAGCAAGCTTGAATCTCTTAGTGAGTGTAAATATGGTTTTAATGAAGAGGGTATGGCAAAAAGAGAAATCTTCTCAGCTCGTCTTTCTCATCTTGTAGGAGAAGATGACTTAGGTGTCATTCAAACTGGTCCGCATATCCACTATGGTAGTGTGAATATCAATGAAGAAGCCTGTACACTCTGTTTGAGCTGTGTTGGAGCATGTAATGTAAGAGCACTAACTGCTCACCCAGAAGACAATACTTTGAGATTTAATCCATCGATTTGTACAAACTGTGGATACTGTGAAGTTACTTGTCCAGAGAAAAATTGTTTGAGTGTTGTATATGATGAGTTGAGTCTTAAGCCTGATTATTTTAAACAAAATATAAAAGCAACTGCCCAATTATTTGCCTGTGTAGAGTGTGGAAAAGAGTTTGCAACAGTACAAGCAGTGGAAAAGATTGCAAAACTCATGAGCCCAAAATTTGTAGGGGATGAAGCAAAGATAAGATCACTTTACTGCTGTGCTGATTGTAAACCTAAAGTTACTATCATGGCTCACGTCCAAAAAGAGAGAGGAATTATATAATGGATAGAAAGTCTGTAAATCCAGCAAGATCACTTTACTATGGTTTTTTTAGTAAGATGTTAGTTTTTACTACAAGAGAAGATAGATTTGATGGTCTTAAAGAAGCACTTGATGTGATGATAGTAAATGCACTTGATGAAAATTCACAAGAAGCACTAAAAGAGATAAAAGAGTTTATAAGTGCTGGGGGATATGAATATCTTGTTAGAGAGTATGATGAGATTTTTCACAATCCAGAATCTCCTGTTGTTCGCACCACAGCTTCTTTTTATCATGAAGGTGTAGAGAGTGGAAGAAAAAGAGTTGAAGTAAAGAACTTTTTAGGAAAAACAAGAATTAGACGCAATGAAAAAGAGTTTAAAGAAAACGAAGACAGTGTCGGCTTTTTAGTCACTTTTATGCATGAACTTATAGAGCTTATTATCAAAGGTGAAAACTCTTATGAAAGCTTGCAACATTGTGTATTTGTAGAGATTATCAATGAGTTTTTTGATGAGTTTATCGAAGAGCTTTACAATCATCCAAAAGCTAATGCATATAAATCAGTAGCGGTAGTTCTCAATGCATTTTTAGAGTTTGAGAGACTCTACTTTGATGTTACAAAACCAGCTATGAAAGAAAAAGTGGTAAAAGAGGCTGAACCTTGTGAGTTTATCAGTGATGAAGAAGCACAAAGAAGAGCTATCAACCGAGCAAAACGTGAGGCTGATGCCATAGTTAAATCATGTTCAATTGAAGATGCATATAACCACAATAGCGAAGAGATGTAGGTTAAAAGAGGTTATAGAGCCAAAAGTGTTTGGCTCTTTTAACTTCTTTTTCAAGAAGTAAATTATAACGAAGGAGGATTGTATGCAAGAAAGCAGACGTGGCTTTTTGAAAAAAGCTGCAGTTGCTGGAAGTGTTGCTGCTATCGGTGCAGTAAGTGCTACAGCTTCAGGTTCTAAAGAATCGTACAGTTCAAATGGCGTTGTTGTTGGTAACTCTCCAAAAAAAGAGATTACTTACAAGAAAACTAAAGCTTGGGATGATTACTATCGTACAGCTTTATAAAAATTAGGAGAAGATGAGTATGGAAAACATCACTCAACGAGCTCTTGCGACTAAGATAGGTCGTAGATCGTTCCTTAAGATGGCAGCAATTGCTGGTGCATTTGGTGCAACCAGTTCGTTTGCTAGTGGGGGCGTAACAAGAGCAGCAACAGAGGAAGAGGTAAAAGACCCATTCCCAGGAAGTAAAAAAGTTAAAACAATCTGTACTGCTTGTTCAGTAGGTTGTGGTATCATCGCAGAAGTTCAAAATGGTGTGTGGGTACGTCAAGAGGTAGCTCAAGACCATCCTGTAAGTTTAGGTGGACACTGCTGTAAGGGTGCTGATATGATCGATATGGTCAGATCAGAAGTAAGATTAAAGTATCCAATGGTAAAAGAGAAAGGTCAATGGAAGCGCATCAGTTGGGATGAAGCAACAGACCGTATCACTAAAAAATTGGAAGACTTAAGAGTTAAAAGTGGCCCTGATGCTGTTCAATTTTTAGGTTCAGCAAAGATGAGTACAGAGCAAGCTTACTACTTTAGAAAGTTTGCAGCATTTTTTGGAACAAACAACACAGATCACCAAGCTAGAATCTGACATAGTGCAACAGTCGCCGGTGTGGCGAATACATGGGGTTATGGCGCTATGACTAACTCACTTGGAGATATCCAAAATGCAAAAGCTATTATCATTTTTGGTGCAAACCCAGCGGTAAATCACCCTGTTGGTTTTCAACATTTCTTAAAAGCAAAAGAGAGAAATAACGCACAATTAATCGTTATTGATCCTCGTTATACAAAAACAGCTGCAAAAGCAGATTTGTTTGCACAAGTAAGACCAGGTACTGACGTTCCATTTATGTATGGTATGTTACACCTAATTTTTAAAAATGGATGGGAAGATAAAGAATTCATCGATGGCCGTGTTTATGGTATGGATGAAATCAGAAAAGAAGCGGCAAAGTGGACTCCGGAACTTGTAGCAGAAGTAACTGGCGTAAGTCAAGAAAAACTTATCCAAATTACAACTGTATACTCTAAAAATAGACCAGGAACTCTTATCTGGGCTATGGGTTTAACACAACATTCAGTAGGTACATCAAATACTCGTTTAGCTCCTATCGTTCAACTTTCTTTAGGAAACATGGGACAAGAGGGTGGTGGTACAAATATCCTTCGTGGTCATGATAACGTTCAAGGTGCTACGGATATGGGATGTTTGGCTGATAACCTTCCTGGTTATTATGGTCTAGCTGAAGGTGCTTGGAAATACTTCGCAAAATCTTGGGGAGTTGATTATGAGTGGCTTCAAAAAAGATTTAAATCTCCAGAGTGGATGACTAAAAAAGGTTTCTCATTAGCTAGATGGTATGCAGGTGTTCTTGGTGGTAAGCCAGGTGAAGATGCAATCCACAATGCAGGAACTAACCTAAAAGCACTTGTTGTTTTTGGAAATGGTATAACATCTATTTCACAACAAGCAAAAGTAAAAGAAGCTCTTGATAATTTAGAGATGATTGTACTTGCTGATCCATTTGTAAATGAAGCAGCAATCCTAACAGATAAACAAGATGATATCTTTTTACTTCCAGCTGCTACACAGTTTGAAACAAGTGGTTCTGTAACTGCTACAAACCGTTCAGCTCAATGGAGATACCAAGTAGTTGAGCCTCTTTATGAGAGTAAGCCAGATCAAGAAATCATGTTTATGATGGCTAAAAAACTAGGTTTTTACAATGAGTATACAAAAGGTATGCTATTAGAAGAGACAAAAGACGGTAAAATCGCTCCAATCGCTGGCAAAAAAGACTTCACATGGCCAGAAGATGCTACAAATGAAATCGCTCGTATCATAAAAACAATCGGATTAACTGGTTGGAGAGCTGATAGAATTAAAAAACATACTGACAACTGGCATATGTTTGACCAAGTAAGCCTTAGAGGTTTTGGACCAATGAAAGGTGAATACTATGGTTTACCATGGCCTTGTTGGACAACAACTCACTCAGGAAGTCCTATCCTTTATAACGTAGATAGACCTGTAAGTGAAGGTGGTATGGGCTTTAGAAACAGATTTGGTATGGAGCACAATGGTGTAAGCCAAATGGCAAGTCAAAAAGTATCAGTAAAAGGTTCTAAAGTTAAAGGTGGTCATCCAGAAATCACTAAAGAGAACATCGAAAAAGTTCTAGGTATCACACTTACTGAAGCAGAAAAAGCTGCTATGGGTGCTAACTGGAAAGTCGATAACTCTAACTTGATTGTTAAAAAATGTATGGAAGCAGGAATTGCTCCATATGGAAATGCAAGAGCGAGAACTATCGTTTGGCAATTCCCTGACCAAATACCAATTCATAGAGAGCCACTACACTCTCCAAGACCAGATATGGCAAAAAGATATCCTTCGTTTGAAAAAGATAAGCCAAATCACTACCGTGTTGATACAAAATACGGAACATTACAACAAAGTAAAGAGTGGGGTAAAGAGTTCCCAGTCAACCTTGTTACTGGTCGTTTAGTTAACATGAATGGTGCTGGTATGGAAAATAGAGCTTCTAAATATCTTGCAGCTCTTACTCCAGAGATGTTCTGTGATATCCATCCAGATTTAGCAAATGAGTATGGAATTAGAGATGGTGGTATGATGTGGATTCACTCTCCTGAGGGAACAAAAATCAAGGTAAAAGCTAAATTCTCATTTAGTGTTAGCCCTGATAGAATCTTCATACCTTTCCATTTTGCTGGTTTCTTCCAAGGTGAGGATAGAACAGGAAACTTCCCAGAGGGAACAGCTCCATATGCATCGGGTGAGAGTGCTTGTACAGTTACAAACTATGGTTATGACATCATCACTCAAATTCCTGAAACAAAAGGCGGTATCTGCCGCATAGAGAAAGCGTAGGGGGTGAGAGATGAGTAGTAATGAAATGTCAAAAATGAAATTCTATTGTGATGACAATAGATGTATAGAGTGTGATGGTTGTTCAGTAGCTTGTGCTGAAGCGCATGAGTTACCAACAGGTGTAAATAGAAGAAAAGTAGTAACACTTAACGAAGGGATTGAGGGAAAAGAGTTTTCAACATCAATCGCTTGTATGCATTGTACAGACGCTCCTTGTGAGCAAGTTTGTCCAGTAGATTGTTTTTATGTTAGAGAAGATGGAATCGTTCTTCATGATAAAAACAAATGTATCGGTTGTGGTTACTGCTTATATGCTTGCCCATTTGGTGCTCCACAGTTCCCAAGAGATGGTGCATTTGGTACAAAAGGTGCAATGGATAAGTGTACTATGTGTGCTGGTGGACCAGAAGAGACAAACTCTGAAAAAGAGAGACATCTTTATGGACAAAATAGAATTGCTGAAGGTAAAGTTCCTGTTTGTGCAGCTATGTGTTCTACAAAAGCACTTTTAGTTGGCGAAGCACAAGAAGTAGCAAAAATCTATCGTCAGCGTGTATCATCTTATGGTAAGGGTGTACAGAGCGCTCCTTATGGATGGTAATGCATCAATGAAGGGAAAAGTGATGAGAAAATATTTTTATTTCATCATTGCGACCTTGTTTTTGGCATCAGCTGCGTATGCAGCTGATAGCCAGATATGGGGCGATATGAGAGTAACAAATATCTTCGGATATGGACAAGTAGAGTCAAAGAACTTAGGACCACTATTTACAATGCTCCAAAGTGAGTACTTTCCAATGATATTTTTTGGGATACTAGTAGGTGTGCCAGCTGCATTTGCGATGCACTACCTAGCGATAGGACCAAAAGTATTTCCACATGGAGGGAAGAAGATATACATATTTAGTGTATTCAATAGATTCGTCCACCAAGTGGCAGCACTCTCATTTATCATACTTGTACCAACAGGATTTATGATAGTGTTTGGAGATAAACTAGGGGGCGGTAGCCTAATAAGATTAGCAAAAGATTTACATGGCTTAGCAACAGTACCCTTTGCAATCGTAGTAATACCTATGTTTTTAATGTGGCTGAAAGACGCATTTTTTAACTTCGATGACGTTAAATGGATGATGATAGTTGGTGGATATCTCTCAAAAGAGAAGAGACCAATCCCAGCAGGGAAATTTAACGCAGGTCAAAAGATGTGGTACTGGATAGCAACATTAGGTGGTATGATAATGATACTAAGTGGAGCTGCGATGTATTTTATGGATTTCGATATAGCCTGGTTGAGAGAGATTACAGGATTAAGCCAAATCGATATCCTAAGAGCATCAGCGATTATACATAATGTAGTAGGGTTTGCAGTAGTAGCACTGTTTATTACACATGTATATATGTCAGTATTTGCTATCAAAGGAGCAATCCACTCTATCATAGATGGACATATGGAAGAAGAAGAAGTTAAAATCCTCCATAGCTCTTACTATAAAAAACTCAAAGACCAAGGCAAAGTATAGTAAAATGTGGCTAGTACATTAAATCCGTAACGCTTGAGAGATGGCGTTATGGATTTTTTTTGTTAAAATATATGCAAAAATAGCATAGTATAGGAGAAAATGTGGAGTTAATTTCTGAAACAATCTATGAGACTGAAGTTACAAAAATCAAAGATGGAAAGAAGATTATCGTCAAAGATACTGTTATCAGAGAAATTAAATTAGAGATTCTTATTAATGGAAAAAATGTTGGCTCTTTGATGGCTGTTTCAGTTGATTTAAAAGAGTTGGCTGTCGGATTTTTGATGAGTGAGAGTATCATTGAAGATGTTAACGATATCAAAACAGTTACCTTAGAAGATGTTGATACCAAAACCTTCAGAGTACATATTGAGGCAAAAGTCAATGAGAAAAACATACAAAGACTAGACCTTGAAGGTGTGATTGTAAGTGGTTGTGGTAGAGGAATTAGTACACAAATCTCCAAAATTGCTATCGAAGCAGCTGTTATCAAAAGCGATTTTAGCATTGAAGCAAAGCTACTGTTTAAAGAGATGGCAGAATTTTATAAAGGCTGTCCTTTATATGAACAAACAGGTTGCGTGCATACAGCTAAACTTTACTATGATGAAAATACCTATTTCATAGGAGAGGATATCGCTCAACATAACACTATCGATAAAGCTGTTGGAAAAGCTAGGCTTGCTGGCATAGATGTGAGTAAATCTTTTTTGATGGTAAGTGGAAGGCTTAGTTCAGAGATGGTAGCAAAAGCTGTAACACATCAGATACCAATCCTAGCTTCAAGAACGGCTAGTACATGTAGAGGTGTAAACATAGCCGATAAATTTGGTTTAACTCTCATAGGGTTTGTAAGAGGAGAGAAGATGAACATCTATAGAAATGCGGAGAGAATCCATGTCTGATTTGAAAACTATGATTAAAGAACATCTCAATGAAGAGGGAAAACTTGATTGTAAAGATGCCTATAAGATAGCAGCAAAGACAAAAACGCCTATCAAAGAGGTGGGAGAAACTGCTAAAAATATGGATATTCGTATCTCTGCTTGTGAACTAGGACAGTTTGGAAAGTACAAAGGCACAGGTGAGTTTAACGAAGTTGCACAAGAGAGGCTTAAACCCTTTATAGATGAGCAAAATAGAGTTACATGTAAAGAGGCTCGTGGACAAGCGGGGGGCATTGGACCCAAAGCCATACGAGGAACTCTAAAAGCAGAAAATATAGATGTTACTTACTGTGAACTTGGTTGTTTTACTGAGAAAAAAAAGAAAAGATTAGAAATCAAAACTAAAACTTGGATAGAAAATCACGCTGGTGATTTGCTCTTTGGAAAAGGGAAAACTGAAGTACTTGAACTTATCGAGCAAGAGGGAAGCATAGCAAAAGCTGCTGAGAAGTTAGGCATGAACTATAAAAAAGCTTGGACACATGTGAAGATACTACAACGAAATCTTGATGATGTTCTTGTAGAATCTCAAAAAGGTGGAGGAGATACTGGGGGAAGTGTTTTAACTCCAAAGGCAAAAGAGTTTATAGCAAATTATAGGCAACTTCAAAAAGATATAGAAGATTATGCAAATCAGAGGTTCAAAGAGCTTTTTTTAATCCCAAGAAATAAAAACGAGTTTGATATAAAATAGATAGGTGCCTCTTTATAGGGGCTAAAATTTGTTTTGCTATTTTTTTGCTATACAAATATGCAAAAATCACATATTTTACATTTTCAAAAGGAGAAAAGATGAAAAAATTGGCTTTAAGTTTAGGTTTACTTGCAACACTAGGTTTTGCAAAAGAGGATATTTTGATGTTCCATGCAGGTTCTTTATCAGTACCATTTGCCGAGATTGAAAAGGTTTTTGAGGCTAAATATCCACAATATGACGTAAAAAGAGAAGCAAGTGGCTCAGTTGCAGCGGCAAGAAAAACAACAGATTTAAAAAGAGCTGCAGATGTTATGGCAAGTGCAGATTACAAAGTAATCGATACTATGCTTATCCCAAATCATGCAAAATTCAATGCGCATTTTGCAACAAATGAGATGGTTTTAGCATTTACTCCAAAGTCAAAATATGCTGATGAAATCAACTCTGATAACTGGCCTGATATCTTTTTAAGAGATGGTGTTACAGTTGCTCACTCAAATCCAAATCTAGACCCTTGTGGATACCGTTCTATGTTAGTAACTATGCTTGCTGAAAAGCACTACAATAAACCAGGTTTGTATGACAAACTATTTGGTTATGGTGACCACTATGAAGTGGGTGAAGAAGATACTAAAAAAGTAATCGTAAGACCTAAAGAGACTGATCTTTTAGGACTTTTAGAAGCTGATCAGTATGACTATCTTTACATCTACAAATCAGTTGCTGACCAGCACCACTTAAAGTATGTAACTCTTCCAAAAGAGGTAAGCTTACAAAGTGCAGAACTTGCAGAACTTTATAAGAGTGCTAAATTTAACATTGATGGTAAAAAACCAGGTGAAGTAAAAGCACAAATCGGTGCTCCGATGGTTTATGGTATCACAGTTTTACAAAATGAAAATTCACCTGTAAACAAAGAAGGTGCTATCAAGTTAGTAAACTTTATCCTTTCTCCAGAGGGTGCTGCGATCCTTAAAAAGAATGGTCAAGATGCGATTCAACCACCAGCAGTTTTTGGTGATGCATCTATCTTGGGCAAATAATGAGTTATCTGTCTTTAAAATCCCTAAGCTTTGGCTTAGGGGATTTTGAGCTCAAAGACATAACATTTGATGTAAACGAAGGGGAGTATTTTGTTATCCTCGGACACTCAGGAGCTGGAAAAACTGTTATCTTAGAGTCAATCGCAGGATTACACAAAGTAGAGGGTTCAGTTCACTTTAACAATGATGATATAACAGAACTTACTCCAGAAGAGCGCGATATAGGGTTTGTGTATCAAGATTTTGCACTTTTTCCAAATATGAATGTAAAAGATAATATCACCTTTGCAGCTAAATATAGAAAAATTGAAAATCAAAAAGCTCTAATGGAAGATTTGATAGAGTTTTTGGGTTTACAAAAGATTATAGATAGACGCATCGATAATCTCTCTGGTGGAGAGAAACAAAGAGTTGCGATTGCTAGAGCAATCTTTGCTCAGCCTAAAATCTTACTTTTAGATGAGCCACTTAGTGCGATAGATCCTACTTTTAGAAATCAAATCATGAAGTTTTTAAAAGAGATTCATAAAAAGTACAAGCTTACAACTTTACATGTAACGCATAATTTTAGAGAAGCTTCGTATCTAGCAGATAAGATTGCCATAGTGATAAATGGAAAAGTTGTTCAGGTTGGAAGTGCAAACAGTGTTCTCTCCGCTCCAACTAGTTTGGAAGTAGCAGAGTTTCTAGGCTTTAAAAATATCTTTGATGCCTCTTTGATTGGAGAAGAAAAGGGAAAGATGTTCTCAATCGATCCAAATGAAATCCTTGTCTCCTCACAAGATAACCTTACAAATGACTTTATTTTTTGTGGGGTGATGGATGAGTGTATGGGTATAGTGGACCACTTTAAACTCTATGTGGATGTTGGTGAGCATCAGTTTTTCATAAAAGTTTTAAAGCGTGATCATGCAAATTGCTCGATAGATAGAGGGGAAAAACTCTATATAGGATTTGATAGAAAGGATATAAGTTTCATATGAATTCGATAAAGAAAAATTGGTTTGGAACTCTACTTATTTTGTTTGGTGGGATAATGCTTTTCTTTTTAACCTATCCACTCTTTAAGATGTTTGTGAATAACGAAGTCAAAACACTTCTTTCTACTATCCAAGAAGCTGATGTTTCAAATGCGATAATTTTAACTATGAAAGTATCACTTTGGGCAACACTTTTTGCTCTCATAACAGGGCTTCCTTTAGCATATATAATTGCTAGATTTGATTTTTATGGAAAGTCTATCGTAGAAGCTTTTATAGATATTCCTATCATGATACCGCATACTGCTGCTGGGATTGCTTTGATGATGGCATTTAACCGAGGAAGTATGGGAGAATTTTTCAACTCTTTTGGTATCTCTTTTATAGGAAGTGAAGAGGGGATTATGATAGCGATGATGTTTCTCTCAGCAACATTTTTGATAAATGGGGCTAAAGAGGGTTTTAAAAAAGTTGACATTAAACTTGAAAAAGTGGGGAGAACTTTGGGAGCTAATCCTTTGCAAGTCTTTTTTGCTATCTCTATACCCAATGCGAAAAAAGATATCATCAACGGTTGTTTGATGATGTGGGGAAGAGGACTTGGAGAGTTTGGAGCTGTTGTTATCTTGGTGTACCATCCGATGACAGCACCTGTTTTAATCTACGATAGATTTACAAGCTTTGGTCTTAGTTACTCTGCACCAGTTGCAGCACTGATGATAATCCTCTCTATTTTTGTGTTTCTTTTTGTAAGGTTTATAAATAACAAATTAAGATAAGTAAAAATTTTTTAGTTATTATTATAAGATTTTCATATGATAGTGGTAGCATGAAAAATTACCACTATCATTTGGAGATTTGTTAATGAAAAAATATTTTTTTACCTTAGGTTTGGGGTATACACTTTTTATCGCCATTTTAATATTGCTAACACTTTTCTTAACACCTTATGCAATCATCGGCATAATTGCTATTTATATACTCTTTGTAGTTCATGTTTTTTATGGTCTGATAAATCCCATTAACACTGCTTTTGAGAAGTTAGAAGGATTCAAAACAAGATTAAAACAAGAGCGTGTAAACAATGAAAAAGAGTTTTTACATGTACTCTCAAACTCATCTTTTGTAAAATCACTTTTTGAGAGTATCTATAAATTTTTATCAAAGCTCATAAAGCTTTCTGAAAGTTACTCTCACTCTGCGGGAACAAACTCTATAGCAACCGCTAGTTTGATGTTTTCAATACAAAACATGACCCAAAAACTTGAAGAAAAATCGCTCGCAGTTTCTGAGATATCAAAGGCTACGGAGATTATATATGAACATATCAATGAAGTGAGTCAAAACTCAGTAAATGCTTCACTCTCGGCTTCAAAGTCAATGGAAGAGAGTAAAAACAGTATGAATGAACTTAGTCTTGTGATAAAAAGCATGGAAAATATAAATGAAAAAACCAATGATGCTACGATAAAAGTTGATGGATTAAAAGAGAAATCACTTAGTATTCAAAATGTTACAACCGTTATCGATGATATAGCAGACCAAACAAATCTCCTTGCTCTCAATGCTGCCATAGAAGCTGCGCGTGCAGGAGAACATGGACGTGGATTTGCAGTTGTTGCGGATGAAGTAAGAAATCTAGCTGAGCGAACTTCTCGTTCGACTGGCGAAGTCAATATCATCGTAAAACAGATTCAAGAAGATACAAATAGTGTTTTTGCAAGTATAGATGCACTCCAAAAAGAGGTTCAAATCGCTTCGCAAAAAGTTCAAATAGTAGGACTTGAGATACATGAATTTGTAAAAAATATAGGTGAAATTGAAAAGCAGTTAGAGATAATCGCGAAAAACTCTGATAATAATAGTCTCCAGATAGCAAATATCAAAAATTCCATTGCTCGAATTAGTGAGCAGCTAGAAGCTGGAACAAAAGAGATGAGAGAAATTTCATCTCAAACTGAGGATATCATCTCAAGTGCTGAAGGAGCTCATGAAGAGGTAAGTGAGTTTGCGATGGATGAGTACAATGAAAAGATGTATGGTATCTGTAAAGAGGCAAAAGAGCAGATAGAGAAGATTTTTGAAGATGCGATTGCAAATCATATTTTAAGTATAAGTGATGTTTTTGATACAGATTTTAAACCAATTCCTAATACAAATCCACAAAAGTATACAAATAGATATGACAGTTTCACTGATAAGTATTTTCCAGCTGTTATAGATAGAGTCAAAAAAGAAAACAGTAATGTCCTCTACACTGTTGCTATGCACAAATCAGGTTATATCTCTACTCATAACGCTAGAGCACCACTTACAGGAGATTATGAAAAAGACCTTTTTGGTAATCGTTCAAAAAGAATCTTTACTGATAGAGGATTACGCGGGGCAAATCATGAAAAGAATGTTCTTTTGCAAACATATAGAAGAGAAGATGGAGTTATCATGCATGACATCTCTATGCCTATTTATGTTGGGGGAAAACATTGGGGTGGGTATCGTATAGGGTATTTACCTCAAGAGTAAAAATAGTATTATGCGAATAATACATAAATATTTGAGTGAAAAATGTTCTAAAAGTGCACATTTTAGGGGTTTGCAAGATTTTGAAAATAGTGCTACAATATACTCCACAAAATTAAAATAAGGGGAATATTATGTTTGTAAAACTAAATGATAGAGTCTACCTTAATGCAGATAGAATTACTCGCATCAAAATTGATGAAGTACAAGATGGCATTAGAATTAGATTTTATGAAGGACAAGTTCAAGTAGCAAAAAGTAAAGTTTATCCTACTTTCGATGAAGCTCAATCTTGGATTGAAAAAACTTTCAACAAATAAACAAAGAGCCTTTTAAAAGGCTCTATCTGTCATTAAACCTAAGGATTAGGTGACATAAACTCTCAAACTTAAAAACTACAAATTAACGGAGATAATGATGATTATAGATTGTAAGGGATTAGTTTGCCCAGAACCAGTTTTAAAAACAAAAAAAGCTCTCGAAGAGTTACCAAACGATTCTATCTTAGAAGTGAGTGTGGACAATGTTGCTTCAAAAGAGAATGTTCTAAGATTTGCTTCAAAACAAGGTTTTAGTGCAGATGCAGAGGATTTGGGTGGAAATGTTTTTAAAATCACTATCGTAAAAGGTTATGAGTGCGGTATAGTCGCTCAAACTCCAAGCAATGAATCAAAATTTTTAAATAAAGTACTTTTTATAAAAGATGATAAAGTAGGTGAAAATGAGCTTGGAAGTATGCTTGTTGTCGGTTTTTTAAAAAGTATTTTAGAGCTTCCAAAGCTTCCACAAACTATTATATTCGTCAACAAAGGTGTTTTACTTACAAGTGCTGATGAAAGTAGTGATGTTATCAAGATTTTAAAAAATTTAGAAGAAAAAGGTGTTGAGATATTTTCGTGCGGTGTTTGTTTGGATTTTTATAAAGTCTCAGATAAACTCAAAGTTGGCAAAATCGGAAATGCTTATGGGACTATTGAAACCCTCTTTAACTCTGAAGGAACGATAAGTATATAATGAATAATAGCTATAAATTAACAAAGTTTGTCAAAGCTGCTGGTTGAGCTGCCAAATTAGCTCCGGGTGAGCTATCACATGTCCTTGGCAAGCTTACATGTAACGATGAGAGACTTTTAGTTGGTATAGATAGTAATGACGATGCGAGTGTATTTGCACTCAATGAAAACCAAGCACTCGTGCAAACAGTCGATTATATAACACCTGTGGTTGATGACCCGTTTGTTTATGGACAAGTTGCTGCTGCAAACTCACTAAGTGATGTATTTGCTATGGGGGCAGATGTCTTAACTGCTATGAATCTTGTAGGATTTGATGGTTGCCACCATCCAAAAGAGGTTCTAGGCGAGATACTAGCTGGTGGACTTTCAAAGATAAAAGAGTGTGGCGGTGTTTTAGCAGGAGGTCATACCATAGAGACTCCAGAGATGACCTATGGGCTTAGTGTAAGTGGTCTTGTTCATCCAAAAAAGATTTATCGAAATAACACTCCACGAGTAGGGGATTTGCTGATTTTAACAAAACCTATCGGATTAGGAGTGCTTACTACTGCCATAAAGGCAGATATGTTAGATGAAAAAGCGATAGAAAAAACAGCACAGATTATGGCTCAGTTAAACTATAAAGGCTCACTTGCTATGCGTTTATATGATGTGAGTGCTTGTACAGATATTACTGGATTTGGTTTGGCTGGACACGCTTTAGAGATGGCAGGGAACAGTGTGAGCTTGGAGTTTGATTTTTCGCTCATTCCTCTTATAGAAGAAGCGATAGAGTTAGCAAGTATGGGTATCATTCCAGCTGGAACATACAATAACAAAGCGTATGTATCTTTACATGTAAAGAAGATAAGAGCCTACGAGGATGATATCTTTTTTTATGATGCGCAAACTTCTGGCGGATTGCTTATAAGTGTAAATCCAAAAGATGCTCAAAAACTTTTATCCACTCTAAAAGAAGAAGGCTATGAATATAGCCAAATTATCGGTGAAGTAAAAAACAAAGATGAAAAGAGTTTGATTATACGTTGATGAAATTTTGATATTTTTTTGATGTTTTTAGGCTTATAATACTTCCATCTAAGAAAAAAGGAAGTTTATGTCAAATCATTTTTTTGAGATATTAACGGAAGATGCTTTTTTAGTTATCCTTCTTGTTTTAATACTCGTTAAAATCTTGAGTACGACTTTAAAGACTTAGTGAATGCTAAAAAAATACAAGTTTCATCTCGTTTTACTCTTTGTACTCCTTTTTATCACGCTTATTAGCCATCTTTTTAGAACAGATTTAGAGGTGATCAATATCGCCTTAATCCATCTTTTACCTGTGATTTTAGTAGCACTTAGAGGAGATTTTCTACTCACTATTGTAGTTACTTTAGTGACACTTGTTTTGTTTGATTTACTTTATATCCCTCCTTTATATAGTTTTGATGTTCACGATATCTACTATATTTGGAGTTTTATCATCTTTATCTTAGTTGGATATATCATCACATGGCAGGCAAAAAAAATCCATTCAAATCAAATCAAAGAAGTTTTGCTCAATGCTCTTTCTCATGATTTAAAAACTCCTATATCCTCTATACTTGGTAACACAATGATACTCCTTGATAAAGAGGAGATTCAAGATAAAGAGGGTTTGTTAGAGATTAAAAAATCGAGTGAAAAAATCAACCGTTTGATAGCAAATCTCTTAGATAGTGCGAGATTGCAAGGTGATTTTGTAAAACTTCGTTTTGATTGGTGTGATTTAGAGGATACTTTAGGTGTGGCTTTGCAAGAGTTTGATTCTTCTAGTATAGATAAAATCCAAATCCAAATCGAGCCAAATATCCCTCTTTTTTGGGGTGATTGTACTTTGATAAGCAGGCTTTTTGTCAATCTTATCGATAATGCACTCAAATACACAGAAGAGAGAGAAAAAATCAAAATTTCTATGTATCAACAAGATAAAGAGATACATATCAAGTTTTTTAACCAAAGCAAAGTTTTTTCCAAAGAGGATTTAAAAAATATCTTTGATAAGTTTTATAGACTAGATAATGCAGCGGATATCTCAGGTAGCGGTATAGGGCTTTCGATATGCAAAAATATAGTAGATTTGCACCAAGGACATATACAAGCCTCTTGCGAAGAAGATGGCTTATACTTCATCATCAAATTACAGATTTTAAAAAGAGCTTTTATGATAGATAAAGAGTTATAAATGGAGATAAAAGAGATAATTTTAGTTATAGAAGATGACAAAGCTATCGCAAAGATTTTAACTGCTGCTCTTGAAGATAGCTATAAAGTTATTGTTTCTAAGAGTCTTGAAGATGCATATCGAAAGTTTACGAGCTTTAATCCCTCTTTGATACTTTTAGATTTAGGTTTGCCAGATGGAGATGGAAAAGAGTTTATCAAACGAGTCAGAGAGTTAGGGGATAAGCCTATCATCGTGGTTTCTGCTAGGTTTGATGAAAAAGAGATTGTCAATTGTTTGGATTTGGGGGCTGATGATTATGTGACAAAACCTTTTTCCATCAAACAGCTTCAAGCTCGTATCCGCTCGACTTATAGAAGATATGAGAGACATATGAGTCCTTTAGATAACAGAGTTGTTTGCCAAGAATTGAGCGTTGATTTAGTTAGTCGTGTTGTTATGAAAAATGAGACTCTCATCAAACTTACTCCTACTGAATATAATCTTTTAAAATTCATGATAGTACGCCCAAATAAGGTTTTAACACATCAAGTTATCTTAAAAGAGATATGGGGAGTAGGGTATCAAAATGAGATGCAGTATTTGCGAACTTATATAAACTCATTAAGAAAAAAGATAGAAACAGATACGACAAGACCAAAATATATAATCACAGAATCAAGTATCGGGTATCGGTTTTGTTGCAATGAAGAGGAGCATTGATGGATATCATTATAGCGGGTGTTGGTGGAGTTGGATTTAGATTAGCCAAAGCTTTGAGTGTCGCTCACAATGTAATCGTGATGGATAGAAATGTAGAAGCTCTCAATAAACTTCAAGAAAGCATAGATGTCTTAACATTAGGTGGAAATGTAGAAGACCCAAGAACTTATGAGGCTCTTTTAGAAAAAACATATGACCTTTTTATAGCAGTTACCGATAGTGATGAGATAAATATCATCTCTTCGCTTATAGCCCAAGAGCGTATCAAAGTAAGGCAAAAAATAGTTCGGCTCAAAAATGAGTTTTTTGCGAGAAGCTCTATCGCTCAAAAAGTTGGCATAACTGAAGCGGTTTTTCCTTTTGAACTCACAGCACTTTCTGTAAAAGCGCTTTTAGATTTCCCAAAAGCAAACAATGTTAAATCGTTCTGTGGAACATCTCTAAAGCTTATCTCTGTAAGGACTTTTTTTGAAAATGAAGCTGAACAAATCAGTATCAATGAAATTAGAAATGAGAGAGTTTGCATAGCTGGCGTGGATAGAGGAAAGAAGTTTTTTATCCCCTCTAATGAGGATTATCTTTTGCATGATGATATGATTTATCTTTTTGGAAAGCCTGAAGAGATTAAAAAGATATGCTCAAAAATCAATAAAAACATGCCCTCAGTCATAAAAAATGTTGTTATCTTTGGTGCAGATGTTTTGGGTGTAGAGATAGCAAAAGTTCTCTCAAAAGAGAATATTGCTATCAAAATAGTCGAAAAAGATATTCAAAAATGTAAAAACGCAGCCGAACTCTTACAAAACAGAGCAACTGTTATCAGTAGCAAATACGGGGACAATGTTTTTTACGAAGAAGAGGGACTTAAAAATGCAAATATGGTCATAGCGACAAGTGCTAATGATGAAGAAAATATCGTCAAATGCGTAGAGGCTAAAGAACATGGTGTTAAGAAAGTTGTTGCTATCAACAACGATATAAAACACTATAATCTAATGCACTCTTTGGGGATGATGGTTGTAAGAGGTCCAAAGATTAATGCTTATTACTCCATTTTAGAACTCATCGGTTCAAGCTCCATTGTAAGAGAAAAACTGTTTTGTGGTGGAGAAGCGATAGGGTTTATTAGAGAAGTAATCCCATCAGATAAAAAACTAAAAGCGATCGAGGGTGAAGATATCTTGTCACTCATTATCCATGAAGATGAGATATTTTGCTTTAAAAAAGATTTCATTCCTGAGCAAAAAAGTATCTTGGTATGTTTTTGCAAAAGAAAACATGAACAAAGGTGTCGAGAGTGGATAAACAATCTATAAAAAATATCTTAAAAATCCTCTCTCTTGTGGGCATGGGTTTGTCTTTTTTGTTTTTGTTGCCTATCTTTATAGGAGTACATTATCAAGAGCATTTTTTTGATTTTTTGGTTTTTGATGCAGGATTTTTTCTTTTGAATTTTTTGTTTTATCTCGTAGTTAGAAATCATGAAGTAGCTTTGAGTATCAAAGAGGGTATCTTGTCTGTAAATCTCATCTGGATACTTCTTGGTGTCGCAGGTGGAGTTCCATTGTATCTTTATTCTGACATCTCTATTTTACAAGCTTTTTTTGAAGCTATAAGTGGGTTTACCACCACAGGAGCTACTATCTATGCAGACATAGAAGCGCTCCCTAATATGTTGTTGATGCATAGAAGTTTGATGCACTGGATTGGAGGTATGGGGATTATCGTTTTAAGTGTAGGACTTTTATCTTTGATAAACCCAAATGGTTCTTTAACCCTTTTTAAAGCAGAATCAACTGGTATAAAGCTTGAAAAAATAACTCCTAAGATAAAAGATACTGCGATACAACTCTGGCTGATATATCTTCTTTTCACGGCTATTTGTACCTTTTTACTCACTATCGAGGGTATGAATTTTTTTGATGCACTCAATCATGCTTTTTCTACTATCTCCACAGGAGGTTTCTCTACGAAAAATAGTTCTGTCGGATATTTTTCCGATGACCCGCTTATCCTTTGGACGATTACTTTTTTTATGATTATCTCAGGTATCAACTTTTTAGCACACTTAAAGTTTATGAAAGGAGATACCATAGGCTATAAAACAGAAGAGGTTTTTTGGTATCTAGTTATCTTTTTAACGATAAGTTTGGCTTTGATGATAAGTGCACTCATAAAGACTGATTTGGGTTGGTTTGAAGCACTCACACATGCGAGCTTTAACGTAGCTTCACTCCTCACTACGACAGGCTTTGCTTCCAATGATTATGAACTTTGGGGTTCTTTATGTGTTACACTTTTTTTTATCGTAATGCTCATAGGAGGCAATGCAGGCTCAACTTCTGGTGGCGTTAAAGTGGTACGCTTTGTTTTAGGGGCAAAAGTTGCCTTTGCTGAGATACAAAAAATCCTACATCCAAGTGCAATCATCAATGTCTTTATGAATAAAAATGTCATTTCACCTAACATCATCTCAGCTACTTTTGGCTTTTTCTTGCTTTTTGTTTTTACAAATGCGATTATCGTGGTATATCTCTTTGCAAATGGTTATGATGCCCTTACTTCAGTTTCAACTGCTATTGCTTGTGTTGGCAATGTTGGTCCTGGATTTGGTATGATAGGTCCATCAAAAAACTACGCTTTTTTTTCCGATGTAGACCTGAGCATCCTCTCTTTTGCGATGATTATAGGAAGATTAGAGATCTATACTTTTTTTCTCATTTTGATGCCAAACTTTTGGAAAAAATTTTAAGGGTTGTAAAACCCTTATTATCTTATGCTTTTTACAAGCAACAATGCCATAGGGATACAACCAAGTGCTAAGATATTTGTGATGATATAAGTTACATGTAAACCTAACATATCCCCTAAAATCCCTACACCAAAAACCACAAAAGAACTAACACCAAAGTTGATAGACATATACATACTATTCATAAAAGTTGGCATATTTGAGTTTGTGTCTTGTACTGTTGCCATAAGCACTGGACCTGTTGAAAGAAGAAAAAGCCCTAAGATTGCTAGAACAGCCATATGCTGTGTTAAGATAAAAATCGCCATAAAAACAGCAGACCCGATACTTGCTATCAAAAGAGTGTTTTTTCTACCTATCCTATCTGAGATATTGCCTGAGAACATAGTTCCTAAAACACCAAATCCTTGCAAAATAGAGAGTGAAATCCCAGCATACCAAAGGCTTTGTCCTTGTCCTATAAGGTACACAGGAAGATAAAGCGTTAAAGCTCTTTTCATCGCCGATTGAAAAAGGATAAATCCACCCAAAACGCTTAAAAAAGGAGTAAATCTCTTGAGAACTCTTTGAGTATCGCCTTTTTCTTTTGGTTTTTGTAAGGGTCTGTTCGTATCAAAGTCTTTGAGTTTTATATATAAAAAAAGAGAAGCGATAATCCCTAAAGGCATGAGTTTGTAAATGCCTTCAAACCCCCACCAAGAAACCCCAGCAGTAACCAAAAGCGGTCCTAATGTTCTTGCTAGTTCGCCTCCAACCATAAAAAAGCTCATGCCAGTTCCCACTTTTTCGCCACTTGATTCTTTGATCATCGTAGGAGAAGGAACATGAAAAAGAGCAGCAGAAATCCCAGCTACAAACAAAAGGATAAAAACAACACTATAAGAAGGGGCTAATCCTATCAAAGACATGGAGATAGCAGTGATAGCAGGAGTAAGAATAACAAAGTATTTTACACCAGTTTTTTCAGCAATAAGCCCGAAAAATGGATTTAACAGAGCAGGAACATTTCTAGCAACATCTAAAATAGCACTCATAAAAAGTGAAATTCCAAGTTTTTCTATGAGAAGAGGCAATAGTGGAGCTAAAAAAGCCGAGTATGTGTCGTGTGCAAGATGCGCAAATGAGAGCGTAAAAACTTTATCTTTTTGAAACTTTTTGTTCTGCAATGTGTATCCTTTTTTAGGAGAAATGATACAATAGACAAACTAAAAAAATGGACAAAAATATGACTTACTTAGAGTGGATGGCTTTACATGTAAAAAAGCATCAGGAGATTTTGAAGAAGTTAGAGCATTTAAGTGATGCGGAAGTGATAGAGTATTTTTGCTATGAAAATATGCGAAAAAACGAACCAGATTTTTGTCCACTCTATGCTCTTGAGCAAAAATGTCATGAGACGGAAGAGTTAAACTGTTATTTGTGTGGATGTCCTCATTTTAGACTTAAAAATGATGTACATGTAAAGAGTTTTTGTGCTGTTAATTCTCGTTTTGGAAAAGAGTTTAAAACAAAAGATGAGGTTCATCAAGACTGTTCTGATTGTATTATCCCCCATAAAAAAAAGTTTATCGAAAAATTCTTTTTGAGAGATTGGAACCTTATCATGAAAGATATCAAATCTTAACATTTTTTAAAAAAAGAGATTTATTAGGATAGATATACTCTTATTTTATCCTTTTTTGTAGTATCATAGTAAAAATCCAACATAAGGAAAAGTTATGAAAAGAGTATTTTTAGTTTTTATTTTTAGTGTGGTTTTTGCTTTAGCAAAAGAGGGTAGCTTTGTAACTTATGAGGTTGATGGTGTGAGTTATGAAGCGTATTATAGTTCCCCATCAAAAGATGCACCGCTTGTTTTTTTGGTGCATGATTGGGATGGTTTAGGCGAATATGAGATAAAACGAGCTTCAATGCTCTATGAGATGGGTTATGCAACGTATGCTGTGGATATGTTTGGCAAAGGTGTAAAAGCAGATAGTGTTGCAAAAAGAAAAGAGCTCACAGGTGCTTTGTATGAAGATAGAGACAAAATGCGAAAAATCCTCTATGCTGCTTTACACCATGCCAACACGCTAGGTGCAAATGTGGACAATGCAGTGGGCATTGGGTATTGCTTTGGTGGTACTACTATCTTAGAATTTGCAAGAAGTGGTGTAAATCTAAAAGCTTTTATCCCTTTTCATGGTGGTTTTAAAACACCCGATGGACAAAGTGTGGCTGATATAAAAGGTGAAGTAGTCGTTTTCCATGGAACAGCTGATTCCTCGATTAGCATGGAAGAGTTTGCTCAGTTTGCCAAAGAATTAGAAGCTGCTAAAATTCCTCATGAAATGCATACTTACAGTGGAGCACCACACGCCTTTAGTGTTTTTGGAAGTCCTAGATATCATGAAGTAGCCGATAGAAAATCTTGGGAAAGATTTAGCGAGTATCTCAAAGAAGTTTTTGCGAGATAAAGCCGTGCTTAGTGTTATAGAACATTGTAACTCAGGAGGTATCTATGCACTAAGCACTGGGTCATTTTAGCATTTATTTGCTTGAAAAATAGTTTGAAGCAAACTGTATAAATTCTTCTATGAGGGTGTTTGCATAGGGAGTTTTTTTGACACTGTTTTTTAATCTTTCCATATCAAATCCCATCTGGATGAGTTCTGTTTTTTGCTCTTGGATGTAATGATGCATAATTTTTTCGTCAAATTCAGGATGGAATTGTACTCCCCAGATAACTTCACCAAATCGGACTATATGATGTTTGTCATGTTCATTGGAAGCTAAAGCAACAGCGTTTTTAGGAAGTGTTAAAGCGCTTTGCATGTGGGTTACATGTGCTTCAAAGTTTGAAGGAGCATTTTTAAAAAGTGGGTCGCTTTTCGCCTCAGATGCAGTATACACAGCAACAGTTCCTATCTCTTTACCTTTGGGATTGTCTGCTACAACTCCTCCTAAAGCTTTTGTTAGTAGTTGATGTCCATAACAGATACCCAAAATCGGGATAGTAGCTTTGTTGGCTTTTTTTATCCACTCTTCAACCCTCAAACTCCACTCTAAATTTTCAGTAACCATCGAATGAGAACCTGTTATGATAACTCCTAAAGTCTCTTCAATTTTTGGTAATTCTTCGTCTTTTAAAATGTGAATTGTCTTTACATGTAAAGGTGAAGATATGTTGCTTTCAACCCAGTTGTGAAAGTCACCTAAACTCTGTTTTGTAGTGTCAAAAGTCTCACCAACTTTAAATATATAAAAATTTTTCATTTGCCACCTTTTTCGCAATTATAACGAATCTTATAGAGTAAAGAGGAGATGGTTTTTGTTGAAAAAATAATCATGAAGAAATTTTTATTGTTAGCTTAAATGGCGAGAAGGTGTAGGAATCGAACCTACCAACAACTAGTCAACTAGCCATCCATCGGGTTTGAAGCCCGTGCTGCCCACCAGGGTCAGATACCCCCCACTTTTTGAAATGAGAATGTAACTTTATCTAAAAATATGTAAAAAAAAGCTTATTTAACTTAAGCTGCTATTTTTTCATGTTTGAAATTTTTGAGTGCTTCATAAGCTTCTTGGATTTTATAAAATCTTTGAGTATTTATATTTGCTTCTTGAGGTGTTAGATTGTTTTGATGGTCAGGATGAAATCTTTTTGCAAGTCTAAGGTAGTGTTTTCGTATCATCTCAAAAGAGTCATCTTCATTGACATTGAGGATTTTGCAGTAGTAACTGATAGTTGGTGCACTTGTTTGGGTATAGCAATTTGTAGTTGAGTTGTTAAAAAGATAGTTTAATTCATATTTATTAAAGTTATATTGCATCTGATTTCCAAGTATGTTTTGTTTACTCAAAAGTGTAAAAAGCTCTTTTCTTAAAGTCAGGTTGATTTGTGAGATAACGATAGATTTCTTTTGTATATCATAAGAAGAGGTGTATTTTTTAAAAAAGTTGACAAAATACCAAAACATAAATTTTTCATCTTCTGATAGCTTTACATGTAAAGCTTTGCCATAAACTTTAAAATCAAGAGAAATTACTTTTATAGGGGAAGTAGAGTTCGCTACAACAAACTTGATAGGTTTATCATAAGAGTCTATAAGTCTTTTAAGAAAGTGTCCATTATTTGTAGTAGTTTTATAAGCATATAGTTTATAGAGGTTAAGTAAAAATTTTTTCCTCTCCCAAATCTCTTTTTTACAGTAAAGATTGATGAGTGTATTGTTAATCCAAAAAGATTTAGAGAACTTTAACAAAGAGTTTTTAATCTCTTCATAGTTAGGACACGATTCGCCAATAGTTAATGTTATACAAGTGTTTGATAAACTTAGCTTCACAAATACTCCTGAATTTTACTCTTAAAAAGTAAAGCAAAAGTAGTTCCATCGCCTAAAATAAGGTATATTTATATATTTTTAAAGTTCTTTGAGATAAACCTTGGAACGCTAGGCGAAAAAAATACTTATATATTCGTGATATTGGCAAAAGGGGTTTCAATGGCTAAAAAAGTGATTTTAGTTGATGACTCAAAGACGATTTTAGCAACTGCCGAAATGGCTTTGGAAGAGATGATAGCAAATGGAGTGATAGATTTTCGCTCATATCTCAATCCAGCAGAGCTTCTTGAAGATTTGTTAAGTGGACAAGAAGATTACGATCTTTTGATTAGTGACATTAATATGGCTCAAATGAGTGGGCTTGATTTAGCAGAACAACTAAAATCTCACGACTCCTTTAAAAATAAACCTATATTGATACTCACAACAGAAAGCTCTCCAGAGATGAAAATGCGAGGTAAATCCATAGGGGTTACAGGATGGATGGTAAAGCCTTTTAATGATGCAAAACTCGTAAAAGCAATACAGATGGTTTTAGGATTATAACAGTAAGAACTAAGTCGTACAAATATCAAGGACGGTGGTATCATGGAAAAAGAAGAGAAAGAGGGTTTGCCTTTAAACAAAAATAGGTTTTTAACATTTTACTTAGAAGATGAAATATATGGCGTAAATATCTTTGAAGTAAAAGAGATTATCGCTATGATGACGACAACAGCAGTTCCAAAAACACCAGCTTTTATCAAAGGTGTTATGAATCTACGAGGGAACATCATCCCAGTTGTAGATATGCGTTTAAAGTTTGATATGCCTCATAAAGAACCAGAGATGTATACTGCCATAGTTATCATCAATATAGAAGGCAAAAACATCGGTTTTATCGTAGATAAAGTTGAAGAAGTTGTTAATGTGGAAGAAGAAAACATCTCCGCACCTCCAGAGTTTGGTTCAAATATCGATACAAAATTCATAAGTAAGATGGCGAGATTTAATGATAAGGTGATAATGATACTAGATTTAGTGGCTCTCTTTGGTCAAGAAGAGTTAAACATGGTTCAAAGTTTAAATAAAACAACAAATAGTGAGGTTTCACAATGAAAAAAATGACTTTAGGAAAGCAGATAGGATTAGGTTTTGGGATTTTGTTGACTATAACTCTTCTTTTAGGAGGGCTAGCAGTTTATAACATGAACAGCGCCGCTAAGAATGCATCGAAGATGGCAAATGTGTATGTTCCAGAAGTCATCGTTGGTGCTGATGTTTTTAGAGTGGCAAACAATGCTCGCTATGCGATTAGAGCTTTTACGATGGCTGATGATGAAGAAGCATTAGCAAGTGCTAAAAAAGATTTTGCAGAGTTACAAAGACTTTTAGCTGAAGCAAAAGAGTTAAGTAAAAAGTATGACTTAAAAAAGCTAGCAGAGTATGAGAGTAGAGCCTCAAGTGCATTAGAGGAGTATATGGCTTCTGTTTTAAGAAGTGAAAAAGATTTGGTAGAAAAAAAGAAATTTGATAAATTAATGGTTGATAACGGAGCTATTTTTATGCAAAATGCAGCAGATTATCTCCATTCTCAAGAAGAAGCTATCCAAAGAGAGTTTGATGCTCATGCTGAAGTATCAAAGCTCAAAGAAAGAAGTAGCAAAATTACACTTATCAATGATGTGATAGATGAAGGTAATGCTATAAGAATTGGTGGACAAAGAGCGCAAGTACTTAATGATATCCAAGTGATGAAAGATGCCATCAATAGATTTCAAGCTATTAAAGAAAAAATTGCTCAGATTCGTCTAGTAACAAGACTAGCAATCAATCTAGAACAACTAAAAAACGTAGAAAACGCAGCAAAAATCTATGAGGATTCAATGTTAGGAATCTTAAGAGTGATGGAAGCTACTGAAAAAGAGAATGTACTTCGTGTGAAACTTGCTGCTGATGTAGTAGGTGCAGCACAAGACACGGTAAACATAGGTGTTGAAAATACAAAAGATTTAGCACAAGAAGCAGATGCTGATTTGGTGACTTCATCAAATGTTATGTTAGGTGGTTTAGTTATAGCGATGCTTCTAGGTATCATTCTTGCTGTTTTTATCATCAGAAACATAGTTAAAATCATTTCAGCTTCTGTACAAGCTATTTCAGAGGGTACAACTCAAGTGGTAAGTGCAAGTGACCAAATCTCAGCAGCTTCCGTTTCTCTTGCAGAAGGTGCAAGTTCTCAAGCAAGCAGTGTAGAAGAGGTGAGTGCAACTATCGAAGAAGCGACAGCAAGTAACTCTCAAAATGCTGAAAATAGTAGAGAAGCAAACATCCTTGCTCAAAACTCCAACACAGCAGCAAGAAATGGAAATGAAAAAGTTCAAGAATTGATGGTAGCTATGGAGAAGATTACTGATTCTTCACAAAAAATCGCTAAGATTATCAAAACTATTGATGAGATAGCTTTCCAAACAAACCTTTTAGCCTTAAATGCCGCAGTTGAAGCCGCACGTGCAGGAGAGCATGGTATGGGCTTTGCCGTTGTTGCTGAAGAGGTTAAAAACTTAGCAGAGCGTAGTGCGGAAGCTGCAAAAGAGATTACAGGAATCATCGAAACTAGTATAGAACAAGTAAAGATGGGAACAGATGTCGCAAGCAAAACAAAATCCTCTTTTGATGAGATTTTAGATGGTATTAAAAAGACTTCAGATCTTATCGGAGAGATAGCAGTTTCAGCAAAAGAGCAAGCAGATGGTATGAATCAGATAGCAACAGCTATGGGCTCAGTAGATCAAATCACGCAACAAAATGCTGCCGCTTCAGAAGAGACTGCTGCTGCAGCAGAGGAGTTAAATGCACAAGCAATCTCTATGTTAGAGAGTGTTGCTGAGATATCTGCTTTAGTTGGTTTAGATATGCAAGCAAGAGGAGTTAACACTCGAAAGAGAGAACCTCAAAGATTGCAACAAAAACCAAGTACAGTAAAAAAACTTGCAAATAACCCAAAAAACGCAACACAAAAAAGAGCAAATAGCCCGCAAGAAGTATTTCCTTTAGATGATGATGATTTAAAAGAGTTTTAACCAAAAAGAGGGGAAATCCCCTCTTTTATAGCAAAAAAGGGTTGTCATGTATATAGATGGTGATATTTTAGAGTTGGATATTGATATGGATCTTGAAGAAGTGAAAGCTCTAAGAGATTTTGTAAAAGACAGATTAGAGTATATAGAAGAGATAAAATTTGTCAATGAAAAAGAGGCTTCTCCTCTTTCTTCCGCACTTTTTCAACTTTTGTATTGTGTGAAGCTATCAAAACCAGCGATTAAAATGGATTTTTTCGATAAGCCACCTTACGAATTGAAAAATTATGGAAAAATGTATTGGATATTCCATGAGTAGAGAAAAATTAAAACAGATATTTATCGAAGAAGCAACAGAGATTATAGAGAAACTTGATATAGATATCCTTGAATTTGAAGAAGACCCAAGTAACAAATCTCTTTTAGATGAGATTTTTAGGGGAGTACACACACTAAAAGGGAGTGCAAACGCTTTTAATTTTACTAGACTAGGCGAGTTTGTTCACCATTTTGAAGATGCATTAGATTATTTTAGAAGTGCAGATGAAGCACCCACTACACAGCAAATAGATCTTTTTTTAGATGGAATTAATGTCATTAAAAATACACTTGAATATGAAATTCAAGAAAATGAAGAGTTTCCACAAGGCTATGTCGAGTGTTTAGATGGGATTCATAAAATCCTAGAAAACATAACAGAAGCTCCTCTACATGAAGAACTAGCTACATCATCAACAGATTTAGCTGAAGAGTTTTCTTGGGATGAAGATGAAACAAAAGAGTATGAGATAGAGAATTTCTTCGAAGAGCTACAAGAGAGTGAAGAGCTTTTTGAGATAACGCTAAAGTTTGATGATGACATTTATCTAAGAGGATTTGATCACTTTTTGTTTTTCAAAAATCTCTCGGGCATAGGGAGGATTTTATGTTCTTATTGGCATATGAATTTGGTAGGAGATTTACATAACTTTGATGTTGAAAAAAATAATTTCAAAGAAGTAAAAATCGCTTTTGCTACAAAAAGTACTTATGATGAGATTTTGGAGATTTTTGATTTTGTGGAAGAAGAAGAGTTTCATATCTTACATGTAAAGCCTAAAACCTCTCAAAAAGAGATTGAAGAAGTTCAAGAAATTCAAGAAGAAAACATAAACACAACTCAAAAAGAAGCTCCTGTAAAAGAGGAGGTACAAACTTCAAACAATCAACAAAAAACGCAAGCAGCGGTAACTCCTACTAGAAGTTTTTTGAAGATAGATTCGCAAAAACTAGATGAGCTTTTTGATTCTATTGGTGAGTTAGTTATCGCCCAGAATTATCTAGCACAAAATCAGATTATTAAACAAGTCAGAAATGCTGAAGTAAGCAAAACCATAGAAAATCTCTCAAAGATTACAAGACTCATTCAAAACCGAGTTATGTCGCTAAGGATGATTCCTATTCGTGATACTTTTGCAAAAATGAAAAGAGTTGCTAGAGACTCATCTAAAAAAGTAGGAAAAGAGATAAATCTAGTGCTAGAAGGAGAAGATACCGAGATAGATAAAACGATGGTTGATGCTCTTTCTGACCCACTTATCCATATCATTAGGAACTCTATCGACCATGGTATAGAATCAGACTCACAAGAGAGACTTAAAGCTGGAAAAGATGAAAAGGGAAATGTAACTTTGAGTGCATACCATAGAGGTGGCAATATCATCATCGAGATTAAAGATGATGGTAGAGGTATCAACAAGGAAAAAGTCTATAAAAAAGCACTAGAGAGAGGTATCATCAGTCCAGAAGATGAACTGAGTGATTCTCAAGTTTATAACTTGATTATGCAACCTGGTTTTTCAACAGCTGATGTGATTAGTGATATATCAGGACGAGGAGTGGGACTTGATGTAGTAAGGACTTCTATTGAAGGCATTAGAGGAAAAGTAGACATCTCTTCAGAAGCTGGAAAAGGGAGTACTTTTTCTATCGTTTTACCACTTACTTTGGCGATTATAGATGGTATGATAGTAAGAAGTAAAGATAAAACTTTTATCATTCCAACACTTTGTATCATCGAATCTTTTAGACCACAAAAAGCTTCTGTGCATGCTGCTAAAGGCAAAGAGGAGTTTGTGCAGCTTCGAGAAGAGCTTCTTCCTGTTGTGAGGTTAAACCATAAACTAGAACTTAACAATGAAAAACCAAATATTTGGGAGTCAACACTTGTCTGTATAGAAAACGAAAAGGGAAAATTTGCTCTTTTAGTCGATGATTTGGTAGGAAGACAACAAGTAGTTATAAAATCTTTAGGAGAGTATTTTTCTCAAACTGAGGGAGTTTCTGGTGGTGCAGTTATGGGAAATGGTGAGGTTGCACTTATCTTAAATATTGAAGAACTCTACTAGATATGCAAACTTTAAAGCTCAAAAAAAGTGAATTTGACTTTTTAAAAGAGTATATTTATAACAATATAGGGATTTCTCTCAGCGAGCAAAAGATATATCTTGTTCAAGGAAGGCTGAGTAAGCGTCTTAAAGAGTTGGGTTTAAGCTCTTTTGAGGAGTATTGTAAACTCTTGAGTGATGATATAAAGCGTTCAGAGTTGAGTTATTTAGCATCGCTTATCTCAACAAATGTGACCTCTTTTTTTAGGGAAGAATCACAATGGAGATTTTTAGAAAAAAATATAGAAACAATAGGGCTTAATAAGAGATTACGTATCTGGTCAGCAGCTAGTTCAACTGGAGAAGAGCCTTATAGTATCAATATGTTTTTACATGAACACATCACTGATATAGTAAATTGGGATGTGAAGATTTTGGCAACAGATATCTCTACAAAAGTTCTCAAAATTGCTCAAGCAGGAGAGTATAAGACAAAAGCCTACGAGATGCTTTCTAAGAGATATCAGATAAAGTATTTTACAAAAGCAGGGTTGGATACTTTTGCTATAAAGCCTTTTATAAAAAAAGATATAAAATTTAGATTATTTAATCTTGTTACAGGCGATTACAAAGTTTTTGGTGGGAAAAAGTTTGATATTATCTTTTGCAGAAATGTCATGATTTATTTTGATAAAAAAACCCAAAATGAACTTGTAGCAAAATTTTATAACTTATTGAATATGGGAGGTTATCTGTTTATAGGTTCTTCAGAGGCTCTAACAGATATCAAACAAGGCTTTAAATTAGTAAGTGGATCAATCTATAAAAAGGTTTAGAGATGGAAAAAGAAGTTTTAAGTGACGAGAGGTTATTGCAAGAAGTACAAAAGCGATTTGATGAAAAAAATGCAACTCTTAAAGAGATGGAGTTTTTAACAAAAAAACTTTATGACTTAAATCAAAAATTAAAAGATACCGATAAAGTCAAAGGAGAGTTTCTCTCTTTGATAAAAAATGTTTTTAACAACCCTATGAGCTCTTTGCTAAATCTTTCTCGTATGATGCAAAAAAATGAAGATTCTCCTCAGACGCAAAAGATTAAGGCTTTTATCCAAACAGAACTTCTAAAGCTTGATTTTCAGCTTAACAACATTTTTACAGCGGCTGAGATAGAAGCGGGTGAAACTTCAAGTTACTTTTCAGAGGTCAATGTAGAAACTATTTTTGATGAAGCTCTTAGCTCTTTTGAGTATCTTATAGAGCAAAAAAGCTTACATGTACGAAAAGAGATAAACATAGGTGTAAGACTTGTTAGTGATGCAAAAAAATTAAGAACTATTTTGTTAAATATTATTTCAAATGCATGTGAATACTCTTTTAGAAATCAAGAGATAAAGTTTGTAGCAACAATAGATGAAAATAATTTGTTTTTAAATATGCATAATGTAGGAGATGTGATTTCTAAAGAGCATAAAAAAGAGGTTTTTAACCGTTTCCAAAAGGTTGATAAAAACTCAAAAGCAAGAGAATCAGTAGAAGGTTTAGGACTAGGTCTTAGTGTAGTGAATGCTCTTGTAGAATCACTTGAGGGTGAAGTTGATTATGAATCTAGTGAAGAGGAAACAGTTTTCCAAATCAAGATTCATATAGATATAAAAGATGAAGCAAGTTCTTGTATGACTGATAGTGCAAATGAGTTTTTATTTGATGATTTTGATGATATGAAAGAGTTTTGATGCTACCTCGTAAATTTATACATGTCGGCGAAATTTTTGTAGCAAATGAACCAACAGAAATCGTAACTGTCTTAGGTTCTTGTGTTGGCGTGTGTATCTATGATAGGTTTGAGATGATAGGGGGGATGAATCATTATCTTTTACCTTTATGGAATGGAAATGGACTAGAAAGTCCAAAATATGGAAATATAGCTATCCCAAAACTCATAGAACAGATGGAAAGGCGCGGATGTTTAAAGAGAAATTTAGAAGCCAAGATTTTTGGTGGGGCAAATATCCATAAAACAAACTCTGAAGGACAGATGATAGGCAAAAAAAACATCATGATAGCTAAACAGATTTTGGCAGAGTATCATATACCTATAAAAGCAGAAGATACAGGTGGAAACAATGGAAGACGTATTATGATGATTAGTGATGTTAACAAAGTGATGTTAAAATATACAAAAAACGAGATGTTCGATGGCAATTAGGGTACTCATAGTTGATGATAGTGCAACTGCTAGGATGATTTTAAGTGAAATTCTCTCTTCAGATGCTAGGATAGAAGTAGTAGGAACAGCGCAAGATGCGTATGTTGCACGTGATAAAGTAGTAGAGTTAAAGCCTGATGTTGTCTGTTTAGATGTTGAAATGCCTCGTATGGATGGAGTTACTTTTTTACAAAAACTGATGCAACATTTTCCAACCCCTGTTGTTATGGTTTCTTCTTTGACAAGAAAGAGTGCGAAAGTGACACTAGATGCTTTAGAAGCTGGGGCGATAGATTATGTGGCTAAACCACACTCTAATATCTATGATGGAAAAGATTTAATAGCTAAAGAGCTGATTGAAAAAGTAGTTGCGGCTTCTTATGCCGTGGTTAGAAAACGTGTAGCCCCTTTGAAAATAGACCAAAAGTTGAGCATAGCAGAGACGACAAAAAAGTTGATTGTGATTGGGTCGAGTACGGGGGGTACAGAGGCTTTAAAAACTGTTCTCTCAGGGTTACCAAAAAACTCTCCTGCTGTTTTGATAGTCCAACATATGCCACAAACTTTTGTCCCCTCTTTCGCAGAAAGATTAAATAGTATATGCGATATAGACGTAAGGGTAGCTCAAAATGGCGAGTTTTTACAAATCGGCACAGCATTGATTTGTCCAGGAGGACTTCATATGGTACTTAGACGCTCTGGTGCTAGGTATTATGTTGAAGTTGGGTCTGGAAAAAATGTAAATGGACATTGCCCTAGTGTAGATGTACTTTTTAATTCTGTTTCAAAAGTTGCAGGAAGTAATGCTGTGGGGGTAATCTTGACAGGTATGGGAAATGATGGGGCAAAAGGGATGTTACATCTTCACAATGAAGGTGCAAAAACGATAGCTCAATCAGAGGCAACTTGCGTAGTATATGGTATGCCAAAAGAAGCAGTAAAGCTCAATGCTGTTGATAAAGTTGTAGATTTAGAAAAGATATCCTCAGAGATACTTAAGGTGTTGTAAATGCAAAACTTCTCCCAAAAAAGTGACATAGGTATTCTTTTTATGGGAGGACTGACGTTAGATTATGAACTGCTCACTTCTATCAAAAATTTTTATACTAACATTTATCTGGAAACAGAAGAAAAACATATCTTAGCTTGCATAGAAAAATACCAACCTAAAGTCATCGTGACTACATACCAACATAAAGAGGTCATATATGATGATGTGATTCACATAGTAAAACTTTCAGAACCAGATATCAATATCATTATGCTTGTTAATGAAACAAGTTGTGGAAGCATGAAAAAAATCTTATCTTTAGATTGTGATACATACTTATATATAGATGAAAGAAAAGAGATTATCATCAAAAAAATTCTCTATGCACTTAGAAATGCTCAAGAGAGGCTAGATTCAAGTAAAAATGAAGAGTATTATAATGCTCTTTTAGAAAGCTCTATTGTTTCTAAATCAGATCCAAATGGCATCATTACTTATGTAAATGAGAATTTTGTGAAAGTTACTGGGTATTCAAAAGAGGAGTGTTACGGTAAAAATCATAGTATCTTACGTCACCCCTCAAATCCTAAACAGATGTATGAAGTGATGTGGAAAGTTATCAAAAGTGGTCAAGTGTGGAGAGATAGAGTTTTAAATAAAAACAAAGATGGAAGTGATTTTTGGGCTGAGACGACGATTATCCCTTATAAAGATAAAAAAAGTGGAAAAATCATAGAGTATATTGCTATTAGAAGAGATATAACAGCTATGCTTCAAATGAAAAGAAAGATTATGAAGCAAGAGAGCGAAGCAAAGGAACAACATAAAATCGCTGAGGCAAAAGACTCTTTTTTGATTTTATTTACGCATGAACTCAAAACACCATTAAATGCGATTATTAATTTTACAAAATATCTTTTAAATCATGTAAGTAAAGAAACTATTAATAAAATACCACTTTCAAAAAGAGAGTATCTTTTAGAACAGATTTTAGGTTCTGCTCAAATGATGCTTACTGATGTAACAAATATCTTAGATATAAGTCGCATCAAAAGCCACAAACTAAGCTATACATACAGCTCTTTTAGTGTAAAAAATACTATCAATGAAGTGATAAAAAATCATGCTTCTTTAGCAGAAGAAAATGGTGTTACAGTCTCTTTTACTGATGATGGAAGTGAACCTTTTATCACTAGTGATGAGAAAAGATACCAACAAATTTTAGCAAATGTTCTCTCAAATGCTATAAAATACTCCTGTGGACAAGTGAAGATTAATTTAACAAAGATAAACAATAGTGTTCAAGTTATCATCGAAGATAATGGTGAAGGGGTAGAAGATAAAGAGTCTATTTTTGAACTTTTTGAGCAAAGTGGTAAAGGACTTTTAAAAAAAGAGCAAAAAGGGACTGGAATTGGATTGAATTTTGTTAAACTTTTATGTCAAGATTTAAAATTTGAGTATATGGTTGAGGACTCAAAAAATCTAGGTGGTTTGAAGTTTATATTGATTAAGGATTTAAAGGTCAACAAATGAGAAAGATTTTACTGGTAGATGACAATGACAACAATCGCTTAACGCTAGAACTCTTATTAGAAGAGATAGAAAATGTAGAAGTTTTTGAAGCTCATGATGGAGAAGAAGCGATTAGTATGTGTCAAAAAGAGAATTATGACCTTATTTTTATGGATATTATGATGCCTCGTGTTGATGGTTTTGAAGCTACTAAAGCCATAAAAGAGAGTGGACACAAAGCGATGATTATAGCTTTGAGTGCTCTTGATGATGAAGCTTCTAAACATAAGATGATGTCTCTTGGAGCAGAGGATTACTTAACTAAGCCTGTTAATGCAGAATTGTTTCAAATGAGAGTTAAAAACTATCTAATGATTATAGACAAGAGAAAGAAAAAAGTTTTTGATCTTGAAGCTATCAACCCTTTTAATAAAAATGTTTTCAATCGAAGTTGCAATTTTCGTATCAATTCTGAAGAAGCTTTAGCTGAATTTTGGGATTATTGGTTGAATGGCACAAAAAATATTCTTGATTTGAGTGATTGTGTTCGTATCATTTATGGCTTTGGTTTATGGCTTCTAAAAAGAGATAAAAGATTTCATATCATTGCTGAAGAAAACGATGAAAAACTTTATATAACTCTTTTTGATATCTCTCTTATCAAAAAAAATGTGATAAGAAATCTTTTGTTAAAACACTATCCAAATGCTCAATATATCTTAAATGAGGGGACTTTATCGTTTCAATTAGATAAAATGGTTATGCAAGAAAAAGAGAGTATAGAAATCTCTGATGAGAAGAAAGAGATTTTGAAAAAAACTCATAATAACACCATTCATGCAAGTGATTATGTCAATAACACAGCGATTAATTTGATGGGTAAAATTGATGGTCTTGAAGAGATAAATAATGAAATAGATGAAGCAATTTTAATTTTTGAAGATAATCCTTCAACAAAAACACTTTATAGTGTGATTGAAAACTTTGAAGAGTATAACAAGGTCTTACAGCAGCTTGATGACTTTGAACATTTAGCTTTTGCTATCAATACTCTCATGACTTTTCTTTCTAACATAACACAAGAGCAGTTTAGTCCCGAGAAAGTTAAAAATCTAGCCTCCATGCTTCTAAATCTTTTACATGATTTAGAGTCTTGGAGACAAAATGTTTTTATCTTACAAAACGCAAGAGACATCCACTATCTTGATGCTTCATTGCTTAGTTCATGTATCCAGATGGAAGCTGTATTTGACGATAAAGCACTAGCAGATGAGGATGAAGGAGAGTTAGAGTTTTTCTAAAACTCTACTTTCATATAAGGTATTGATGCGCTTCTTCTCTAGTCTCAAAAGGAGATGCTTGGATGCTTTGCGTTCCTACTTCTACCGTGTATATCTCATTTGGCGAAGTTTTGCAAAAAGTTAAAACAAGCCTAGCACTTAAATTTTTATCCTCTTTATTTGCACTCTTAGAAAGAAGCGCAAAAGGACCAGGTACTCCTAAAGTTTTTACTCTTAGATATTCCTCATGGTTTACAGACTCAAGGATTTCATTTTCTGCTTGGTCTCTGCCTATTATGAGTTTTGACTGGTTTGGCAACCTTAAGTGACGACCTGCTTTTAAAAGTGCCACATCTTTTACATGTAAAGATTCATACTTTAAAAACTCTTTGAGTTTTTCACTAAATCTAGGATCAGTAAGTAAACAACCTCCACCTGGACTTTGAAAATCTTCCCAACCATACTCTTTGGCTAAAGCTAGCTGTGTATCTCTTCCTCTTCCTGTGATACCTAAAAGTTTATCCCTATCAACCCAACCTTCAATTTCAGGCTTTGTAAGAGGCATATGCTTTGCACTCATAGGACGCAATATCAAATCCTCTTCTAATCCTGAAAGTTTTTTGACTGAACGCATAGCATCACTTCTTTGACTCATGGGTCTTTGCCCTAAAACTTCCCCACTGATGATGAATTGAGCATTAAGCTTGTCTAAAAGAGAACTTGCGATTTTAAACATATATCCATGACAATCAATACAAGGGTTGAAATGTTTTCCATATCCATACTTTGGAGAAAAAAGAATATCTCTTATGTACTCTTCTTTTATATCTACAACATGAAGCGTAGCACCTACTAAAGAAGCTCTGTTTTGAAGTGTTTGGGTAATGTCTGTTTTGCTCCCAAATCCGATATCCATATATAAAGCTATAACTTCAATTCCTTGTAAAGTCAAAAGTTTTATAGCTATCATACTATCTAAGCCCCCACTAAAGAGAGCAAGCGCTTTTACATTTTTTTTAGATGGATTCATATGTGACTAATTTTCCTTGTTTAAGTTTAAAGATATTTTCTTGAATTTTGCGTATTTTGAAGCTTTTATGCTCATAATCAAGCTTAGAACTCTTTACATGTAAAAGTTTTGAAGAGTAATAAGTTATCAAAAAGTTTATCATCGCTTGCATTAGCTCATCTTCATTATAGATTTTGATATCATCGTCTAAGAGAATTTTTCGCAAAGATGGATGTTCGTGTTCGTTTTTTAACAATGCCAAAAGTTCCATGTTGTGAGTTTTAAACATGGAAACATCTATCGTATCCAAAAGGGTATCAACTAAGGAGGGCTTATGCAAAAGTGTTTTGATGATAGTTAGCTCTAAAACATCTTCAAAATTTTCTCTTTTTTTTGTTGCTTGTTTTGGTTTGTGTGTTTGCACTTTGACAAGATTTTGTGCGATATTTAATTTGCCAGAGAGTAATCCTACGTAACTGCTAGAAACCGAAGATGGTAAAGTTTTAAGATAAAGACTTCCCTCTTCTAAAGCTTGTTGTTTCTCTAAAGGATTTTTGATGTCATATTTTTTTACAATTCTCTCGATACAAAATTCAACGAAAGGTTGAGGATTTCTAAAGAGTTTGCTTAGTGTATCGAGTTGATTTTTTTGCACCATATCAGCAGGATCCATCCCCTCTGTAAAAAGAACAACACCACCGTTTATCCCTAAAGCACTGAGCATAGTTGCTGCTTTTAATGCCGCACTTATACCAGCTGTGTCTCCATCATAAGCTAAGATAACTTTTGGATTTACCCTTGTTAAAAGAGGAATATGCTCTTTTGTTAAAGCAGTACCAAGCGTTGCAACAGCATTTTTAAATCCAGCTTGATGGAGCATAATAACATCCAAATACCCTTCAGTAACGATAATTGCTCTTTCTTGATGTATGGCATCTTTTGCAAAATAGTACCCATAAAGTAGATAAGATTTGTTAAAAAGTTTCGTTTGTGGAGAGTTGACGTATTTTGCAGGATGATTGCTGATAGTCCTACCACCAAAACCGACTATTTTACCACTAGCTGAATGGATGGGAAAAGTTATACGCTCTATAAATCTGGCATATGCACTTCCTTTTTCTCCTATCCCAGCAACACCTACATCAGCCGCTTCAGCGATGGTATAGCCATGTGAACTTAAAAAACTAAGTGTTTGAGAAGAGCTTGGGGCATAGCCTAGTTCAAACTTCTCTATACTAGCTTCACCGATACCCCTTTGTTGGATGTATTCAAGAGCTATCTTGTTATGGTCTAAGTTTTTTCTATAAAAGAGATTGAGATTTTCTAAGATTTTTTTGTCATTTTGAGGCTTGCCATCACTACTGGTGTATGAGAGTGAAAAGTTATACATCGTTGCTAATTTTTCGATAGCTTCTGGGTAGGTTAGCTTTTCATACTCCATAACAAACTTGATGCTATCACCACCAGCTCCACAACTAAAACAGTGATAAATCTGCTTTGAAGGGGAGATAACTAAGCTAGGATTTGAATCATTATGAAAAGGGCAAACTGACTTAAAATTTGCTCCATTTTTTTTAAGCTCTAAGTAGTGACCAACTACATCAACAATATCAAGACGTGATTTTAAATTTTCTATGGATTGTGTTTCTATCATTTAGTTATCTTTTCATATCGTTTAATTAAAGCTCTTTGTAGTATCATAAAGCTATTATACTAAATTTGCTATAATAAACCTCTTTTGTGAAACTTATTGAAAAGGTAGTAGTTTGGAAAATTTCTTTATAGAGTACAGAGACCCTATGTTTGGTTTGATTATACTGTTTTCTGCTATCTTTATCATCTCTTTTGTGAATTATTGGTGGGGTGCTTTTAAGTCAAAAGAAGAGAAGCACGGAATTGAACAATTTATAAAAAAGTTTGAGATAGTAAGTGATGAAGATGAGTACAAAAAACTCCTCAAAGACCATGCTATTCCTGTTGAGTCACTTGCCCTTTTAGCTCATGCTTATACAAAAAGTGGAGATTTTGAAAAAGCTATTGGACTTTATCTTATCATCTTAGAGAGAACAAAAGAGAAGAAGAAAAAAGAGTTTATCTTAAGTGAACTTGGAAAAACTTATTTTAAAGCGGGATTTCTAAGAAGAAGTGCAGATATCTTTTTAGAATCTCTAAGACTACACCCAAGAAATGCAGAATCTTTGAAATTTTTAAGTGTGACATATGAAAAACTCAAAGAGTTTGATAAAGCGATAGAGGTTTTAGACTCTTTGGAAGAACTTGGTGCCAAAGTGACAAATCAAAGAAGCTATCTGAAAGCTTTATCTATCATATACAACTATCAATTAAGCGATACTCAAAAAGTAAAAGAGATAAAAAAACTTTTAGAAAAAGCTCCTTTCTTACAAAGAAAGTATTTTGAATTTTTAAAAAGAATCAATAAAAAAATAGAGATTAAAGAGCTTGATACTTTTGATTTACATGCTCTGATAGATCTTTTGTGGTATGAAGATTTAAGTTTCATTGATTTAAGAGAGTCTAAGAGTGTACTTGTACAAGAGATTTTAAGTGCTAAGGATTTGGCAGCTGAGGTAGAAGTATTTGAGTATTTTGAGTTTGAAGTTCTTGCAAAATTAAAAAAAGCTGGTTTTACAAAAGCATCTTTAAACTTTGAGTATATCTGTGATGAGTGTAAGCATACATTCCCAATTCATTTTGATAGATGTCCAAACTGTCACTCTATCGCGAGTGTAAAGATACAACCGATTATTTCAAAAGAGAATCATGAAGAAAATATCTCTTTTCTCTGATGGTTCAGCCTTAGGCAATCCTGGTTTTGGTGGTTATTGCGCTATACTTCGCTACAAAGATAGCGAAAAAATCATCAGTGGTGCCAAGATGGATGCTACCAACAACCAAATGGAACTTTTAGCAGTTATCGAAGGGTTAGCAGCGCTTAAAGAGCCTTGTGAAGTAGAAATCACTAGTGATTCTAGCTATGTGGTAAAAGGGATTAATGAGTGGTTAAAGGGTTGGGTTCAAAAAGATTTTAAAAAAGTAAAAAATCCAGAACTTTGGAAGCGGTATCTTGAAGTTGCAAAACCTCATAAGATAAAAGCTTTTTGGGTAAGAGGGCATGATGGTCATGAAGAAAATGAGCGTTGTGATGAGATTGCAAAGCAAGAAGCAGAAAAACTTAAACACTAAGGAGAGAGATGACACGAGCAGTTGAAGAGTTACAAAAGCGGTTGGATTATCAGTTTAAAAACAAAAATCTGATAATCGAGGCACTTACTCATAAAAGTTACAAAAAGCCATACAACAACGAGAGGCTAGAGTTTTTGGGTGATGCAGTATTGGATTTGATTGTTGGGGAGTATTTGTATCATGAATTTCCCCATGTTCCAGAGGGAGATTTGTCGAAACTTCGAGCTTCACTTGTTAATGAAAAAGGCTTTGAAAAATTAGCTAAACTTCTAAATCTAGGCTCTTTTATCTACATCTCTACTGCTGAAGAAAACAACAAAGGAAGAGATAAGCCCTCACTCCTTTCAAATGCTTTTGAAGCTGTTATGGGTGCTTTGTATCTGGAAGCTGGTTTACAAAAAGTGAAACCGATAGTTATCTCTCTTTTGGAAGAAGCATATCCAAAAATTGATTTGGAGACTATTTTCCAAGATTATAAAACAACATTGCAAGAGTTTACACAAGCAAATCAAGGCATAACCCCTGAGTATATCTTAGAAAACTCAAGTGGACCTGACCATAAAAAAGAGTTTGAAGTTTCGGTAAACATTAGAGGTCATCGCATAGCCATAGCCAAAGGTCGCAGTAAAAAACAAGCACAGCAAAATGCGGCTAAGATTGCTTTAGAATTGTTAAACAAGGAAAAATAGATGCATTCACAAAGTAGAAATTTTTATGCAAGATACAATCAAGAAAAAGGCATAAAAGATGAGTAACAATATTTTTGGGAAAAAACTCAGTTTTACAACTTTTGGTGAATCTCATGGTAAAGCCATAGGATGTGTTATAGATGGTATGCCTGCTGGAGTGAGAATTGATGAAGATTTTCTCCAAAGTGAACTTGATAGAAGAAAACCTGGTCTTAACAAATTTGCAACTTCGAGAAAAGAGGGCGACAAAGTAGAGATTTTAAGTGGAGTTTTTGAGGGATTGAGTACAGGAACTCCTATGGCTTTAATTATTTTTAATGAAAATCAAAAGAGCCATGATTATGAAAATATAAAACATATCTTTCGTCCAGGTCATGCCGATTTTACTTATTTTGCTAAATATGGCTTAAGAGATTATAGAGGTGGTGGTAGAAGTAGTGCGAGAGAAACAGCCGCTAGAGTTGCAGCAGGAGCTGTTGCAAAGTTATTACTCAATGAAGTAGGTGTCAAAGTAGAGAGTGGGATTTGTCAGATTGCTGATATAAAAGCGCAAGAGTATGATTTCTTACATGTAAGCCAAAGTGAAATCTATGCGCTGGACAAAAATGTTGAAACTGCTCAAAAAGAGGCTATCTTAGAAGCTAAAAATGCTCACGATTCTGTTGGTGGTGTAGCTTTAGTACAAATCAAAAATGCGCCTAAAGGTTTGGGTGAGCCACTATATTATAAGCTAGATGCACTTTTGGCTGAAGCGATGATGGGCATCAATGGAGTAAAAGCAGTAGAGATTGGAGATGGATTTATCTCTTCACAAAAAAGAGGTTCTCAAAACAATGATACACTGAGCAAAGATGGCTTTAACTCAAATCATAGTGGCGGTATCTTAGGTGGGATAAGTAATGGCGATGATATCTTGTTGAAAGTCTATTTTAAACCAACCCCTTCTATCTTTATCGAACAAGATACAGTTGATATCTATAACAAAGAGCAAAAATGCTCCTTAAAAGGTCGACATGACCCTTGTATCGCCGTTAGAGGTAGTGTCGTTGCTGAGGCTATGAGTGCTTTTGTAATAGCTGATTTACTTCTTTTAAATATGAGTTCCCGTTTAGAAAATGTAAAAAAAGTTTACTCTTCTTTGTAAAATCATACATATCTCATAAGAGATAGATACAATTTCTCTTTATATCTACATATAGGGAGATGTTGTATGAACCCATTTGAACAAGCTATGCGTATGGAGCTAGAAGCAGAGAAGTTATATAAAAATATGGCAGAAAAAACATCAGATAGCAAGCTAAAAGGGCTACTTATCATGCTAGCTGATGAAGAAACTAAGCATTATAAAACATTTGAAAAAATGTCAAAAAACTTAGCTCTTGGAGACGTTGCTAGTTTTGATATACAAGAAGTTGTAAGAAAAGTTTTTTCGAGTATCAAAGAAGAGAAAAAAAGATATAACTTTAGTGATGAGCAAGTTGCTCTTTATAAAAAAGCAGCCATAGCTGAAGATAGAGCTTATGAATTTTATCTTCAAAAAGCGCAAGAGATAGAAGATGAAGCTCAAAAACAAGCTTTTTTAGCGATTGCCAAAGAAGAGAAAAAACATCAAGAACTTTTAGAAAATCTTGCAGACTTTGTAGAGAGTCCGTCTATATGGCTTGAGAGTGCAGAGTTTTATAGAATTATAGAAGAGTGAGCCTAAAACAGAGTTGGCTCACGTAAGCTTCTGATTTTATAGCTTTTTCTATGGATTTGTGAATAGCCAAACTGCTCAATTTCTTTTACATGTAAAGCTGTTATATAGCCTTTGTGTTTTGGAAAACTGTAATTTGGAAAATCAGATGCTATCTCGTACATATATCTATCTCGGCTTACTTTAGCTAAGATACTAGCAGCACTCACTTCTAAGACTTTGCTATCAGCTTTTACCATAGTCTCTACGCCTTCAACACCAAAAGAGCTATTTCCATCCATGAGGATTTGGTACTCTTGAAACTCTTTTTTTATCTCTTTGAGAGCGTAACTAAGACAAAAACTTAAGCCTTTTGTGTCTATCATATGATTGTCGCAAAAGACTATTTTGTACTTTGCATTTTCTTTGATGATATCAAACAACTCTTCTCGTTTTTTTTCACTTAAAACTTTAGAATCTCTCAATCCTTCGATGGTTTGATTTAAGACAACTCCTGCTACAACAAGAGGTCCAGCACAACATCCTCTTCCTGCTTCATCAATCCCACATATCATTTCAATCCTTTTTACATGTAAAGATATTATAACGAAAAAATGGTATTATGCTTTTAAACAAAAGGAGACAGATGCATAGAGAAAAAAATATGAACTCCGAGTTAGAAAATGCTTTTAACAAAGAACTCAATATCATAAAAAACGACCTTTATTATCAACAACTTGAAGTACCTCGTGGTACAAATACATTTTTGATACGTTTAGACATCGCTTATTCTCCTATGGAGATTTTGAGTGGGGATTCGTACTCTATACGAAAGAATTATGATGGAAAGATTGTTTTTTTTCTTGTTGATGCTATGGGGAAAGGTATATCCCCAAATAATTCCATAACATTTA
>DLUF01000047.1 GCA_002742765.1 Sulfurospirillum sp. UBA12182
TGAGACTTTTAACTACGGCAAAGGAAAAATTGAAGCCTTAGCTGCTGTCATAGAAGGAACTATCATCAGCGTCTCTGGTGTTTTTATCTTTTATGAAGCTATTAAAAAGCTCTACACAGGAGAGACAACTCACTATCTTGATACTTCTATCTTAGTGATGTTTATCTCTTTGGTTCTTACTACGCTTTTAGTGCTTTTTTTAAATCATGTAGCAAAAAAAACAAACAACATGGTCATCAAATCTGATGCCTTACACTACAAAACAGATGTCTTTAGTAATGGTGCGATTTTAGTCTCTCTTATCGTTATATATACAACGGGTATAGATTTCATCGATTCTGTTATGGGGATTATCATCTCTTTGTATATCATCTATTCGGCTTATGAAATCATCAAAGATGGAGTTTATATCCTCTTAGATGCAGCTTTAGAAGATGATATTGTAGATCAAATCAAACAAATCATAGAAGAAGAGAATCAAATCAGTAGTTATCACTACCTTAAAACAAGAAAATCTGGAAATACAAACTTTGTTGATGTACATCTTGTTTTCAATGAAGGAATTTCACTCTTAAAAGCACACAGCATTGGAGATAGAGTTGAAGAGAAGATAACGCAACTAAGTAGTAAAGAAGAGTGGGTCATCAATGCTCACTTAGACCCGTATGATGACTCTTTTATAAATGATCAAGAAAACAAAAACTAAAGGAGAGTCTCCCCTCCTTTAGCTCAAAGCAACATCAATGTTATACGATAAGCGATAAAAGATATTATCCAAGCGACACTTGTTGTAAAAACAAACAAATATGCAAGGTACTTATAGCTTCCTGACTCTTTTGCGAAGACGATAGAAGCAGCAAAACAAGGCAGATAAATCATAACAAAAAAGATAAAAGATACTGCCGAAGCAAAAGGGATATTTTTTCTTATCTCTTCCATCAATGAGCCATTACCCTCATCTACTTCATCTCCAAGAGCGTATAAGACTCCTAAAGTAGAAACCACCACCTCTTTTGCAGCAAGTCCTGTTTCAAGTGCAACTGTCATCCTCCAATCAAACCCTAAAGGTGCAAAAAGTGGTTCAGTCGCTTTTCCAACTATACCTAGATAACTTGCTTCAAGTTTTGCTTTTTTAAGCTCATTTTCTAAAGAAGTTTTCTCTTCATCGCTTACAGCTAGTTGTATCTTTGTTTCAAAACTACCGATAAGCTCTTCATTTTTGGGATAATTACTAGCAAACCAGATAAGCACACTAGCAGCTAAGATAAAAGTTCCAGCCTTTTTAAGATACATAAGCGCTTTTGTCACAACTGTATGCCAAATGAGTTTAAACGAAGGCATTCTGTATTTTGGCATCTCCATAACAAAAGGTTCATCCTTGCCTTTAAAAACAAAAACTTTTAAAATCTTTGCAGCGATTAATCCTAAAATAGCACCTATGATGTAAATAGCAAACAAAACATTCCCAGCCTTTTCAGGTCCAAAAAACGCTCCAGCAAAAAGTACATAAACAGGAAGTTTTGCGCCACAACTCATAAACCCTATAATGAAAAGTGTAATTAATCTATCTTTATCATTTTTGAGTGTTCTTGCGCTCATATAAGCAGGAACAGAACAACCAAATCCTGTAACTAAAGGGATAAAGCTTTTCCCATGAAGTCCAAATTTGTGAAAAAAACCATCAAGTAAGAAAGCAACTCTTGACATATAACCAGTTGTCTCTAAAAGTGCTATCCCAAAAAATAAAATCACAATATTTGGCAAAAAAAGTACCACCGCACCAACTCCAGCGATAGCTCCATCTGCTATCAAAGAGCCTAACGCTCCATCCCCAAAAATGGTTTTTGCATACTCTCCCAAGGAGATAAAAAATGCATCAATCCAATCCATAGGAATTGAGCCAACTTCAAATGTAAGCTGAAAAAGACCCCACATCAAAAACAAGAAGATAGGGATTCCAAAGATTTTATGGATTAAGACAGAATCTACTTTTTCTGTTGTGTTGATGCTTTTACAGGTAGAACACTCCAAAGTTTCTAATGCAGCTCCTTTAGCAAAAGCAGCCTTTTCTTCATCAAAAATCTCATCTATATTTTTTGTGTTGTAGTGTAGATAAAGATGATTTAACGCTTCTCGAATGATAGGCAAAAGCTCTATCCAGATAGGTTCATCATGCATCTTTTTATAAGTTGATTTATCTTCTTGTAGTAGTTTTAAAGCAAGAACTCTATAATCGAGTTTTGAATCAAAATTTTTCTCTTCTAAAAATTCTACGATATTTCTAATCTCTTCTTCAACAACTTCGCTATATATAAGTTTTGTTCCTTCAAAATCAAAATTAGAAAAATCAACAATTCTATTGACAAGCTTTCCAACACCTTGTTTTGTAGCGGCAGAAACCTTGACACAAGGAACACCTAAGATATTGCCAAGTTGCTCTTCATTTATACACATACCCTCTTTTTTCGCTTCATCCATCATATTTAAAGCGACTATCATCTTCTTGTTGAACTCTAAGAGTTGTGTTGTTAAAAAGAGATTTCTCTCTAAGTTTGTAGCATCTACAACATTGATAATCATGTCATAGTCTTCATTTTCTAAAAACTCTTTTGTAACCCTTTCATCTTGCGTATAATCATTTAAAGAGTAGGTTCCAGGAAGGTCGATAATACGGATAGAAACCCCATGAAAATCAAAACTTACTTCTGCTTTTTCGACTGTTACACCCGAGAAGTTACCAACACGTAAACGAGAATCACTGATAGAGTTGATAAGCATACTCTTACCAACATTTGGCTGTCCTACGAGTGCTATATTGAGTTGTTTCATAAAGCCTCCACCTCAATCTCTTTAGCTTCTTGCGCTCTTAGAGCAATCTTGGTAGTAGCAACCTCAATCTCTATGGTACTTTTTGCGATACTATGGTTCACAACTTTTACGATACTATTTTTTCTAACGCCAAATGAGCCTAGTCTTTGTTTCAAGTCTTTATCAGCTTTGACATTTATTATCTTAACGCTCTCTCCAGCCTTAAGATCCGCCAGCGTAACCATCCACTCTCCTTGTTTTGATAATAATTATCGAAATAATACAGCTTTGTAGATTAAAAGATTATTAATTTTGAGTTTTGTTATCAAAAGTTTTTAATATAGATAAAATTATCTCTAAATAAAGGTTAAATTGTACTTTTTAGATTAAAATTAAACCTTTATTTGTTAAAATTTTCTTTTTACATGTAAAGGTTTCCTATGAAAAAATCACAACTTAAAATCGCTCTTATACAACAAGCTTTTCACAACTCAAAAAAAGAGACTATCAAAAAAACTGTCTCGATGATAGAAGAAGCTTCTAAGAAAGCAAAACTTGTTTTACTCCAAGAGTTACACCAAGATAGATACTTTTGTATCAACGAAGATACTGCAAATTTTGATTTAGCTTCATCTTTTGAAGAAGATGTTGCATTTTGGTCAAAAGTAGCGAAGAAAAATGATATCGTTTTAGTTACCTCATTGTTTGAAAAAAGAACAGCTGGACTTTACCATAACACTGCTGTTGTCTTTGAAAAAGATGGAAGTATCGCTGGAAAATATAGAAAAATGCATATCCCAGATGACCCTGGATTTTATGAAAAATTTTACTTTACACCAGGTGACTTGGGGTATGAGCCGATTCAGACAAGTGTAGGAAAACTAGGAGTGCTTATCTGTTGGGATCAGTGGTATCCTGAAGCAGCAAGGCTTATGGCATTAAAAGGGGCTGAAATCCTCATCTATCCTACTGCAATCGGTTGGTTTGATGAAGATAGTGAAGAAGAGAAACAAAGACAGTTAAATGCTTGGATAGGCGTTCAAAGAGGTCATGCCATCGCAAATGGACTTCCTACTATCGCGATAAACCGTGTAGGCAAAGAGTTTGATGACCATAAGGTTTTGGATGGTATTAGATTTTGGGGGAACTCTTTTGTTTTTGGGCCGCAAGGCGAAACTCTACTTCATGCAAGTAGCGACAAAGAAGAGATTTTATATGTGAGTCTTGATATGAAAAGATGCGAAGATGTAAGACGTATCTGGCCTTTTCTAAGAGATAGACGCATAGAGACTTATGAAAACATTATCAAAAGATTTATAGACTAAAGAGCTTTACATGTAAAGCTCTTTATCAAGCACACTCACGCCAAGAGCAACTCCTGGCCAGCCTTGCCCAGCAAAAACAGTATCTCCTATGTTATATAACCCCTCAAAAGGAGTTTTACAACTTGCCATTTTGGTGAGATTTTTTAAACTGATTAAACTCCCGCCACAATTACTTCTTCCTATATAGCGTTGAAAAGTTTTTGAGCTTGCACTAAAGAGCTTTACTATATCTTCCTCTTGTATCTCTACGAAATTTTCTAAAAATGCTTGTTTGATAAACTCCTCAGTCTTTAACTTCTCTTGTTTATAAGATTGTTTGTCTAAATTTAACCAAAAAGAGGCTTTTGTATGCGTTGAGATAGTAAGCGAATAAACTCCCTCGTCTTGCTTCCAAAAAGAGACAAAAAAAGATTTTGAGATCGCATTTGGAATCTCTTTATCTAAGAGTATTTGGTAATGATGTAAAAACTCCTCTTTACTTTTCAAAACCATATAGAGTGTAAAAGCACTTTGATCATGAAAATCAAACTGTTCATAATACTCTTTTATCTCTTTTTGTACAAAAAGTTTAGCACTATCATAAAGCGTAGCATTCAAAATAACTTTTTTTGCTTTGTACTGCTGTTTTGTTGTTTGAAGAAGAAAAAAATCACTCTCTTTTGTTATGCAAACGACCTCTTCGCTTAAGCGAACATCTACTCCTTTTAAAAGTTCTTCAAACAAAGAACCCATCCCCTCTTTGGCAAAATAGACTTTATGAAAAGGATACGAGAGTCCCAAAGCTAAAGAGAGTAAAGGAATCTCTTTGGAAGTTGCTTGTACTGTTATAAGAAGCCCTGAGTCGATAAAAGCTAGATACTCTGGTGAGATATCTGGAAGATATTTTTTGATAAAACTTCTTGCACTTTGAAACAAAGAAAAACGAAAAACAAGAAAAAGCTCTACTAATCCAACAAGAGTAAGCATATAAGATATAAAACGATATTTTGCAAAATGCAAATGCTTTAAACGCCAAAACTTTTCATCAAGTTTTTTTATCTTTTTCCAAAAAATTTCATTGTTTTTATGTGGGTAGTTTTTTTCAATTTGTTCCATAAATGTCTCAAAACACACCCCTCTATCAATAACTTTTTCTCCTTGTTGAAAGCGTATAGCAACCTCACTACTCTCCAAATCAAACCTTATGCCTGCTTTTTGTAAAATCTTTTTTAACGGATGATTTTTTTCATAACCAGCTAGGGTAGTTGCCCCTGTGTTGAAAGTGTATCCATAACGCTTAAAATTACCAGAGCAACCTCCTAGATTTGTATCTTTTTCAAATACGATAAGCTTTTTATCTTTATGCAATGAAGCGATGAGACTTCCTCCAACACCACTTCCAACCACAGCTATATCATAAGTTTGCATTTTTAGCCCTTTTAAAAACTTCTATGGCTCTTTTTCGTGAAAAATCCAAAGAGACAATGGGCTTTTTTGCCATAGTTCTACTCAAATACTGCTTGATAAAAAGCCCTTCTTTGTCAAATTTTTCTGATTGAGTGAGTGGATTGAAAATACGAAAATAAGGAACTCCATCAGCCCCAGTGCTTGCTGCCCACTGCCAT
>DLUF01000116.1 GCA_002742765.1 Sulfurospirillum sp. UBA12182
TTTTTGATCGCCTGAACGTTTTTCTGCTAATTCAATAGCACCATATAAGATACGTGCTGCTGTACTTTTTTTACCGTCAACCATAAGACAGTTTACAAATTTTGTAATTATTTTGTTGTTATAGATTGGATCTGGGAGAACTTCTCTAACAGGAGCTTTTCTTCTTCTCATTTTATATATTCCTTCAAATATTTAAATTTTACTCAAGTTTTACCAACACTCAGAGGGCAAAACCTGTTTTAATCAAGTTACTTAGGTCTCTTAGTACCGTATTTACTTCTTGAAACTGTTCTTTTTGCAACACCTGATGTATCTAAAGCACCACGAACGATATGATACTTAACACCTGGTAAGTCTTTTACCCTACCACCACGTACAAGTACGATAGAGTGTTCTTGTAGGTTATGACCTTCACCACCGATGTAACTAATTACTTCAAAGCCGCTTGTGAGTCTCACTTTGGCAACTTTTCTCAAAGCTGAGTTTGGTTTTTTAGGAGTTGTAGTATAAACTCTTGTACAAACCCCTCTTCTTTGAGGACATTTAACAAGTGCAGGTGATTTTGATTTTTTAATCACCTTTTTTCTTTCATTTCTTACCAATTGGTTAATAGTTGGCACATCATTTCCTTTTGTCTTTTAAATTTACAAAATAGTTCGCAATTTTATTTAAAAATAGCTTAAAAAAAGGTTAAGTTAAGGATTGCCCTTAACTTAACTCATTGAATCTAATTTAATTTTAATATTCTTTTCCGAATATAAGCCTGTTCCAACTGGAATCATACGACCTAAAATTACGTTCTCTTTTAAATCTTCTAAGTAATCTACTTTCCCTGCGATACTTGCTTCTGTTAAAACTTTTGTAGTTTCTTGGAAAGAAGCAGCAGAGATAATACTATCACTACCAATAGCAGCTCTTGTTACACCTAATAAGATAGGTTCAGCAATCGCTGGCTCTCCACCCATTCTCATGATTCTCTCATTTTCTTCTCTAAACTTACGTCTGGAGACTAAATCTGCTACGATAAAGTTTGTATCCCCACTATCTACGATACGTACTTGTCTTAGCATTTGAGAAACGATAACTTCTATATGCTTATCACTAATAGCAACACCTTGGCTTCGATAAACTTGTTGAATCTCGCTAATGAGATAGTAATGAAGTGCTTTTTCACCCATAATTCTAAGGATATCATGACTTGAAACAACACCATCAGTTAATCTTTCACCAGCATGAACAAATTCACCATTATTTACATGTATAGGAATATTTTTATTTACTAAATACTCTGTACTTGTTCCATCTTCAGCTTCAATGATAATTCTCTCTTTTGAACGAAGTGGCTTTCCAAATCTTATAGTTCCATCAATTTCTGCTATCACAGCAGCATTCTTTGGACGTCTTGCTTCAAAAAGCTCACTAACTCTTGGAAGACCTCCTGTAATATCGCTTGAACGAGCTGCTGCTTTTGGTGTACGACCAATGATATCAGCTAGATTTATCTTTGCTCCATCTTTAACGAAGATAGCAGTTTTTGGTTCTAGTTGATACTTGATAATCTCACCACTATCAGTTGCAACCACGATAGTCGGTTTTGTTCCACTTGGTAAATACTCGTTGATAACTAGCTTACTCTCACCTGTCATCTCGTCAAACTGTTCACTTGCTGTAAAACCAGGTTCGATATCTTCAAATGCAACAGTACCACTCGCTTCTGAGATGATAGGTGTTGAGTATGGATCCCACTCTGCAACAATCATATGCTCATTTGAGTTAGGACGTGCTAAAAGTGTTGGAACATCAACTTCTGTATCATCACAAACTTCGATAACAGAATTTCTTGGGATATAGTGACGAATTGCCTCTCTATCTTCAGCATCTGCAACAACAGCAAAAAGACCTTTTTCAGTTACAACATAGCCTTTTTCAACATCTTTATATCTTTGGAGATAATCACCTGTTAGTTTATAGTACTTCACAGTACCAACTGCACCAGATTTTATCTTTTGAACAACTGGTTCACCATCTTTTACTCTTAGTTCACTTGCAAATGGGATACGATTTGGTACATTCCATCCCTCTTTGATAACTTCTACGATACTTTCATGAGCAGCTACTTTTGTACCTGATTCATATGGTAGATAGAATTTACCCTCTACCTTTCCACTTACTCCAGCAAGCTCATTTTGTTTTGCAAGGTCAGATTTTCTAAAGACATATTTAGCACTATCTGATTCACCAGTTATACTTACAATCACCTCTTCATGCGCATGATCAATCTCAATCACACCTGCAAAAGGAGATTTAATCTTAGGCTCAACAAGTAAAACAGCAGCATTTCTACGGTTAGAAACGATGTTTTTACCCTCTTTTGTTTGGTATGTTTTTACGTTGTAATAACGAATAAAACCCTCTTTATGTGCTACAACTTGTCTATCTTGTGCTTCAGTTGACGCAGTACCACCGATATGGAATGTTCTTAGTGTCAGCTGTGTTCCTGGCTCACCAATTGATTGAGCTGAGATAATACCAACAGCTTCACCAGGACGAACAAGTTTTCCCTCACCTAGGTTGATGCCATAACATTTAGAACATACACCTTTTGTAGCTTTACATGTAATCGGCGTTCTAATAACAACTGATTTGATGCCAGCTTCTTTTAAATCTTTTGCTTTTTTCTCATCTATAAGAGTTCCCTCAGTAAAAAGTACCTCATTTGTAATTGAGTCAATTACATCTTCAGCAAGTACTCTACCAAATGCTCTATCTTCTAAAGATTCGATAAGCTCCCCACTATGAGTAATCTCAGTGATTTCAACACCCTCATGAGTACCACAATCTTCCATAGTAACTTTTACGTTTTGAGCAACGTCGATTAGCTTTCTTGTTAGATAACCAGCATTTGCTGTTTTTAACGCTGTATCCGCTAAACCTTTTCTAGCACCGTGAGTTGAAATAAAGTATTCAAGTACATTTAAACCTTCACGGAAGTTAGAGATAATAGGCGTCTCAATAATAGAACCATCTGGCTTTGCCATAAGACCCCTCATACCAGCTAGCTGTCTAATCTGAGCAGCTGAACCCCTAGCTCCTGAGTCTGCCATCATATAAACAGAGTTGAATCCACCCTTGTCATTTTGAGTTAGTTTCATCATCTCTGAAGCAACATCATTATTTGTATCAGTCCAAATATCAATAATTTTGTTATATCTCTCTTGTTCAGTGAGTAATCCTGAACTATACTGTTTTTGAATCTCTCTTACTTTTTTCTTCGCTTCTGCGATTTTAGCAATTTTTGTTTCAGGAACTTTTATATCGTCTATTGAAACGGAGATACCAGCATCTGTTGCATACTTGAAACCTAAGTCTTTGAGGTTATCTAAAAATTCTGCTGTTACAGCAAGACCACCCTCTTTAAATACGTAATCAACAAGTGTACCGATATTTTTCTTTTTCATTACGATATTCCAAAGTTCTTCTGGAACAAAACTAGGTAAAATTGATTTTAAAATCAATCTACCAGCAGTCGTAAAAATCGTTCTACCATCAATTACCGTTTTGATTTTTGCATGTGTATCAAGTTTTCCAGCATCCATAGCTATAATAACTTCATCTACATTTGCAAAAATTTTATTTGATCCTTTAGCACCTGGCTTTTCAAGTGAAAGATAATAAAGTCCCAAAACCATATCTTGTGTTGGAACTGTAATCGCTTTACCTGAAGCTGGTAGTAAGATGTTCATTGAGCTAAGCATTAAAACTTTACACTCAGCAATTGCTTCTTGGCTTAAAGGTACATGTACAGCCATCTGGTCACCATCGAAGTCTGCGTTAAATGCAGAACATACTAATGGATGAAGACGGATAGCTTTTCCTTCTATAAGCACTGGGTGAAATGCTTGAATCGATAACTTATGCAAAGTTGGAGCACGGTTTAGCATAACTGGATGGTCTTTAACAACTTCCGCTAAACATTCCCAAACTTCATTTGTTTTCTCTTCTATCATTTTCTTTGCTTGTTTGATAGTCGTTGCATAACCTTTTTCTTCAAGACGCGCTAAAAGATGTGGCTTAAAAAGTTCCAATGCCATCTGTTTTGGTAAACCACATTGGTCCATTCTAAGGTTTGGTCCAACAACGATAACAGAACGACCAGAGAAGTCAACCCTTTTTCCAAGTAGATTCTGTCTGAAACGTCCTTGCTTACCCTTGATGATCTCTGATAGCGATTTTAAAGGTCTTTTATTTGCACCTTTAACAGCATTTGCTCTACGACCATTATCAAAAAGTGCATCAACAGATTCTTGAAGCATTCTTTTTTCATTTCTAATGATGATTTCAGGTGCGTCAAGCTCCATCAATCTTTTCAAACGAGCATTTCTGTTGATAACTCTTCTATATAGGTCATTTACATCTGAAACCGCAAATTTACCACCATCAAGTGCCACAAGTGGTCTAAGGTCTGGTGGAAGAACTGGTAACATAGTAATCATCATCCATTCAGGACGATTACCACTATTTAAAAATGCTTCAACTACTTTTAATCTTTTAACGATGATCTTCTTTTTAGCATCTGAATTTGTTGATTCTATCTCTTCTTTTAGTTGTCCTAAAATTTCAACCAAATCTAAATCTGCTAAAAGGTCTCTAATAACAGTACCGCCCATCTCTGCGACGAAACCAGTACCATCGTATCTTTGTATCAAAGATTGATATTGTTCCTCATTTAAAACATCATACTTTTCTACTTTTTTTGTATTTTCAGCATCATAAAAAGCATCTCCTGCTTCTTTAACGATATACGCTTCATAGTAAAGTACACGCTCTAAATCTTTCATCTTTACACCAAGAAGTGTTCCAATACGACTTGGCAATGAATTAACATACCAAATATGGGCAACTGGTGTTACGAGTTCAATATGCCCCATACGAGAACGACGAACTTTAGTACTTGTTACTTCAACACCACATTTTTCACATTTAACACCTTTATAACGCATCTTTTTATATTTACCACAAAGACACTCATAATCACGCACTGGACCAAATATCTTTGCACAAAAAAGACCATCACGTTCAGGTTTTAATGTACGATAATTAATAGTTTCTGGTTTTTTTACTTCACCATAACTCCAAGAACGAATCTTTTCAGGACTGGCAAGTCTTAATTGAAACGCTTGAAAGTCTCTTGGTCTACTCTCTTCATGAATTTCAATTGGTACTAGATTCTTCATTCTCTTCCACCTCATCATAAATCTCAACATCTAAAGCCAAAGACTTCAACTCATTTGTTAATACGTAAAATGTTTCTGGAATACCTGTTTGTGGTACATTTTCCCCACGTGTCAGTGCTTTATATGCTAAAATTCTTCCCTCAACATCATCTGATTTTACAGTCAACATCTCTCTTAGAGTATGAGCTGCGCCGTATGCTTCTAAAGCCCAAACCTCCATCTCACCAAATCGTTGTCCACCAAAGAGTGCTTTACCACCAACTGGTTGTTGTGTAACGAGTGAGTAAGGTCCTGTACTTCTTGCGTGAACTTTTTCATCAACTAAGTGGTGAAGTTTTAACATATACATGTAACCTACATTTACACGCTCTTTCATCTTATCACCAGTTCTTCCATCGTAAAGTTCACACTTTCCATCCATATCAATTTTTGCTAATTCAAACAATTTTGCAAATTCTGCTTCATTTACACCTTCAAAAATAGGAGTTGCAAATTTAACACCTTTGCTCCAATCTCTCGCATAATGGATAAGTGCTTCATCATCTAAAGTTTCTATAAAAGCCTTTGCATCAATAAGTTTTGCAACACTTGCAATCTCTATAAGCTTTGCACGAAGTTTAGTTACAAAATCACTCTGTTTTTGTTCAAATATCTCTTGGATCTGATCTCCTAAACGTCTACCAACCAAACCTAAATGAACTTCAAGGATTTGTCCGATATTCATACGGCTAGGAACCCCTAGAGGATTTAAAACGATATCAACTGCTTGTCCATCTTTTAGATAAGGCATATCAACTTCTGGAACGATATTTGATACGATACCTTTATTTCCATGACGTCCAGCCATTTTATCACCGACTTTTATCTTTCTCTTAGTCGCGATATATACTTTTACTAGCTTCACTACGCCACTTGGTAAAATATCATCTTTTTCTATGATATTAAGCTTTTCGTCATGCTCTTCTTTAAGCTTTTTCTTCTCGTTTTGGAAGTACTCTTTTAAATTTTTATAATCATCTTGTACTTCTTCACTGAAAGATTTTACAATTGCATTCAATGAAAAACGATTTACATTTTCCAAATCAGCTGCTTTAATCTTTTGACCTTTTTTATAAGAAACTTTATTTACTTCTTGGTCTTGGATTAATTCATATTTAGATAATAAAGAGTTGATTCTTAACATCTCTTCTCTATCTAACATAAGAAGTTTATCATGATGTTCTCTATCTAAAATCTCTTTTTCAGCCTCATACGCTTGTACAGCTCTTGGGTCTTTATCGTAACCTTTTTTCGTAAAAATCTTAACATCTACAACAACACCCTCTAGTGATGGTGAAGCATAAAGAGATTTGTTTACTACGTGTCCTGCTTTTTCACCAAAAATTGCACGAAGAAGTCTCTCTTCAGGAGTTGGTTTTACTTCACCTTTTGGAGAAACTTTACCAACTAAAATCATACCTGGTCTTATATATGTACCAATTTTTACGATACCACTATCATCAAGATGAGCTAAATCTTCTTCTTTAACATTAGGGATATCTTTTGTTATCTCTTCAACACCATCTTTAAGTTCTCTTGCTTCAATCTCTTTTTCATAAGTGTGAACTGAAGTAAAAGCATCCTCACGAATCATTTTTTCACTTAAAACGATAGCATCTTCGTAGTTATACCCATTCCATGGCATAAACGCAACCATCGCATTTTTACCGATAGCAAGTTCTCCCATATCCATACTAGGTCCATCAGCGATAATGTCTCCAGCTTCTACTCTATCACCTTTTTTAACGATGACTTTTTGTGTAAAAGTAGTGTTTTGATTTGTTCTAAGATTTTTTTGTAATGCATAATGGTCGATAAAAGCACCATTTTCATCTTCACCTAAAATATAGATATTTTTATTGTCTACCTTTTCAACAATACCGCCTCTTTTGGCTTTTATTGACTCCCATGAATCACGTGCTGCAATTCTCTCCACACCTGTTCCTACCATAGGAGCAGAAGTTCTAACAAGAGGTACTGCTTGACGTTGCATGTTTGATCCCATCAAAGCGCGGTTAGCATCATCATGTTCCAAGAAAGGGATAAGAGAGGCAGCAACACCAGCAATCATACTAGAGTTCAAATCTATAAGGTCAACCTTATCTTTTTCAATCAATACAATTTCTCCATCAACTCTCGCTTCAATCAAGTCTTCAGCGATTTTATTGTCAGCTGTAAGAATTGTACTAGCAGGAGCTACAACAAGTCCCTCTTCTTGAGTTGCTGTAATGTATACGATTTCATCAGTTACTTGTCCATTCTCAACTTTTCTATAAGGAGATTCTACAAATCCTAAATCATTTACTTTTGCATACATTGAAAGCGTATTGATAAGACCGATATTTTGACCCTCTGGAGTTTCGACTGGACAAATTCTTCCATAGTGTGTTGGGTGAACGTCACGAACTTCAAAACCTGCACGCTCTTTAACCAAACCACCTTCTCCAAGAGCAGAAAGTCTTCTTTTATGTGTAATTTCACTTAAAGGATTTGTTTGGTCCATAAATTGTGAAAGTTGTCCACTTGAGAAAAATTCCATAATTGAGCTTGTAATCATTTTAGAATTTATAAGATCATGTGGCATTAATTCTTCAACACTTCCACTAAGCCCTGTAAATTTATCACGGATTGCTTTTTGCATTTTAATCAGACCTGTATGCAGTTCATTTGCTAAAAGCTCACCAATTGAACGGATTCTTCTATTACCTAAGTGATCTCTATCATCGATATGTCCTTGACCATTTTTTACATTAATCAAGTACTTAACAGTTTTGATGATATCTTCACTTGTCATAATAGTCACATACTCAGGAACATTAAGTCCCAATTTGTGATTCATCTTCATACGACCTACTTTTGTTAAGTCATACCTTTCAGAGTTAAAGAATAAATCATTAAAAAATACTTTTGCAGCTTCTTTTGTAACAGGTTCACCAGGTCTCATAACTTTATAAATTCTGATTGTAGCTAAATCATTCTCATCTTCGATACCTTCTGTTTGTCTAAGAAGTTTTAAAGTCTCATTATCTGCGATAAAAGAGTTAATAATAGCATCATCAACACCATTTGCTAAGTCATTTGCAATCTCAATGCTTGAACAACCTTGCTCAATAATTTTCGCTAATTTAGATTCATCTAGTTGTGTTAAAGTATCGTATAATACTTCACCACTCTCAGAATCAATAATAGGAGAAGATAAAAATCTATTTACTAAAATCTCTACTGGGTACTCTACTAATTTGATACCATCTTCTACAAATTTATCAGCTTTTTTCTTTGTAAGTCTTTTCCCAGTACCAATTAAAAGATTCCCTTTTTCGTCTTTTAAATCAAAATCTATTCTTCCTACAAAATCATCAGGATTAAAATCCATAAAAAATTTATTGTCTTTTATTTGGATGTTAACAACTGGATAAAATAATTTTAAAATATCTTGTTTACTATAACCTAAAGCTCTAAAAAGGATAGTAATAGGTACTTTTCTACGTTTATTAATCCTCACAAAAAGTGTATCTTTTGCATCATACTCAAAGTATAACCATGATCCACGATCAGGAATAATCTGTGCAGTATAAATAAGTTTATTTACTACCGTTGCACTCTCTTCTTCTTTGAAAATAACACCAGGACTTCTGTGAAGTTGATTTACGACAACTCTTTCAACACCATTAATGATAAAAGATGTTCTATCTGTCATCAATGGAATTTCACGTATAAATATTGCTTGTTCTTTTATATCTTTAACACCAGCTTTTTCGCCAGTTTTTTCATCTTTATCCCATAAAATGAGACGAATATTCATTTTAAGATTGACACTATAAGTCAATCCTCTTTCCATACACTCACGAACATTATACTTTGGTTTTCCGATTTCTGCACTCACATACTCTAGTGAGAGTCTAGCTTGTGGATCATGAATAGGGAATATGGATTTGAAAACTTTTTCAATACCACTCTCTTCATTTGGATTACCAACATTTAAAAAATATTCATAACTTTTTTGCTGTAATTGTAAAAGATTTGGTACATCAATCTTTCTTGGTACTTTTGAAAAATCTACTCTTAAGCGATTTCCAGATTTAAGGTTGTTTAACATTAGTCTACCTCGTGTAGTTGTTTATAAGGAAAGTAGTTATGCTTCCAAAATTGGCAGCATATTTCACGACTAGTCTATTATTGCAAAAGGGAAGATTTCTCTTCCCTTCATAAAATTTACTTAACTTCAGCTTTTGCGCCAGCTTCTTCAAGTTTTTTAACGATTTCAGCAGCTTCTTCTTTAGAAACTCCCTCTTTAAGTGTTGTTGGAGCACCTTCAACAGCGTCTTTTGCTTCTTTAAGACCAAGACCTGTAATTTCTCTAACTGCTTTAATTGCATTGATTTTCTTATCACCTGCATCAGCAAGAATTACGTCAAATTCAGTTTTTTCTTCTTCAGCAGCAGCTGCAACACCTGCACCTGCACCTGCTACCATAACTGGAGCAGCTGTTACACCAAATTTTTCTTCAAATTCTTTTACTAATCCACTTAATTCAAGTACGCTAAGACCTGAAATATACTCTAGTACGTCTTCTTTTGAAATTGCCATTTCAAATCTCCTAATTTATTTCATTTATTTATTTTATTTTTAAAAGTCTATAAACTTTAACCTCTTCGCTAATTTCCTTAAAAAATTAAAGAGAAATTATGCAGATTCTTCTTCTTTTTTTCTTCTAAGAGCATCTAAACCAATTGTAAAGTTTTGAATTGGTGCATTCCAAACTTGAAGTAACATTCCAAGTAGCTCATCACGTGATGGCATTTTAGAAAGAGCTTCAACTTTAGCAGCATCAGCAACTTCACCAGCAACAAATGCAGATTTGATAATAAATTTATCAGATTTTTCTGAAAACTTAACTACTACTTTTGTTACATCTAACTGATCTGGACCCCAAACAAAGATGTTTGTATCTTTAAGATTTAGATCTTCAATCTCAGCATTTTTCATAGCGATAGAAGCTAGTGTGTTCTTAATAACTCTAACTTTGATGTTTTTTTCTCTAGCAGCATTTCTAAGCTCTTCGAGAGTTTTAACATTTAAGCCTTTGTATTCACACACAACTAATGCGTCGGAAGATTTGAATTCTTCAGTTAGAGAGTTAACGATCTCTACTTTTTCTTCTCTTGTCAATTTTTTCTCCTTTCCGACTGGTGATTTCAAGAAGAGATGGAAAATTCCAAATTAAGCTTTCGCCTCTACTGTCTCCAATCAAAGATTACTAATTAGTTTAAGCTTAGGAAAAATCCTAAGCTTGTTATCTCATATCAATCAATTCTTGTGAATCAAGTATAATAGATGGACTCATTGTAAGTGACAATGCAGCTTTTTTGATATATTTACCTTTTGAAGCTGATGGTTTATGTTTATTGATTGCTTTTACAAATGCTTGAAAGTTTTCAGTTAATTTAGCTTCATCAAAACTAACTTTACCGATACCAGCATGGATATTTCCTTGTTTATCAACACGGAAATTTACTTGACCACCTTTTGCATTTTCAACTGCTTTTGCAACATCCATAGTTACAGTTCCAGTTTTTGGATTTGGCATAATACCTTTTGGTCCTAAAATTCTACCAACTTTACCAACTAAACCCATCATATTTGGTGTAGCAATCAAAACATCAAAATCAATTTTTCCTGCTTGAATGTCATCAATCAAATCTTCAGCACCTACGATATCTGCACCAGCTTTTTTAGCTTCATCTGCCTTGATATCTTTTGCTACAACTGCAACTCTTACAGTTTTACCAGTTCCAGCTGGAAGAACAACAGAACCTCTAACCATTTGGTCTGCGTGTCTTGGATCTACGTTAAGTTTGAGAGCAATTTCAACTGTTTCATCAAATTTAGCTG
>DLUF01000002.1 GCA_002742765.1 Sulfurospirillum sp. UBA12182
CTAGTAAAAATCCAAATCTTATAGTAAATGACCTCATAAGAGTACCATTTCCTGGTGGGAAAATGTTCAAAACAGGCAAGATAAAGCTCTCTGATGAACAGCAAGTAAAGTTTGCAACTGAAGTGCGACCTATCATGCATGAAAAGTACAATCCACTTTTACAAGAGATTTTTGTCTTAGAAAAAAAGCTACAAAGAGAAGTTGTAAAAAAGGCGACTACTTATGATGAGAGCCTTAAAACTAAGTTAGATGAGATTGCTAAGCTTAAACACGAAGCGATAAATTATAAACTAGAAGCACTTTTAAAGATAAAGTCAATTCTCACAAAAGAGCAGTGGCAAGTATGGGTAAGCAATTAAAAAACAATGAGCTAAAGGGGATATTTTTATCCCTTCTCATTCACTCTTCATTGATAGGTGCGGTATTTGTCTATCAAGATAAACCTCAAAAAGTAGCAAGTGAAAAGAAAGTTGTAAGTTTGGATTTGATGAGTTATAAACTTCCAAAAAAAGTGGAAGAGACACCAAAACCACAAGAAAAACCCAAACCTATAAAAAAGCCAGAACCTATCAAGAAAAACAAACCAAAAGAGGTTAAAAAAGAGCTAAAGCCTCATAAACCAGTAGAGCCTAAAAAAGAGATTGTTCAACCAAAAGTAGAAGAAGTTGTAAAAGAAGAGATTGTAAAAGAAGAAGTAGTACAAAAAGAGATAATCCAACCAAAAGAGGTACAAAAACCACTCGAAACGAAACCTGCTATAAACGAAGAGATGCAAAAACAAGTTTTTATCAAAACGAATTTTGCCATTATACGAGATATGGTGTTATCAAATCTCAGCTATCCAAGTATCGCTAAACGTATGGGTTGGACGGGAGTTGCGAAGGTAGAATTACAAGTAGATGCCACTGGAAAACTTTTACATGTAAAGATTGTGCAGAGTTCAGGGAAGAAAGCTTTGGATGAGGCAGCACTAAGAGCAGCAGAGCAATTAAAAGAGAAAACTCTTCCAAAACCTCAGAGTTTAACTACTATTGCACTGCCAATAGCCTTTTTTTTAAAGTAATTTGATATAAATTATCAGTTTCATTAATATTGATTAACATAGCGTTGATAAACTATTCACTTTAGTTTTTAATCTTAGCCAGCCACGCTTTTTTTGCCAGCCAGCCAAATCATTTCATAAACAACAAGGAGAAGAGATGAACAAAAGACATTATGTCTTAGGTTTGAGCTTGGCAGCTTCATTATGTTTGCTCCCAAATATAGCTTTTGCAGATGCATTTGTGACTTTAGAGAGTGTCACTTTGATTGAGGATGAATCAAGTGGCATCGGGGAAGCAAAAATCATCTCAAATGAGAAGTTACAAAAAACTCAAGCAAAAGAGATGAAAGATGTTTTCAAAGGGGAACCATCTGTGAGTATCGGAGGAGGTTCAAGAAATGCTCAAAGGATTTATCTAAGAGGGGTTGAGGGAACAAATCTTAACATAACCATAGATGGGGCAAAACAAGGGGGAAGTTTGCACCAACACGCAGGCGACATCGGTAGGATTGACCCAGCACTTTTAAAAAGTGTAGAAGTTTCAACCATAGCAGGAGCAGATTCTGGAAGTGGTGCGCTTGGTGGAAGCTTGGTTTTAGAGACAGTGGATGCGCAAGACCTTCTTAAAAAAGAGCAAAACTTAGGTGCGATGCTTCGAGGGGGATATTTTAGTGCTTCGTCAGGATATAGTGGTGGAGTGTCAGTTTATGGACGCATAGGTGATTATAGTGCTTTGCTTTTTGACATCTCAGGATTGCATCAAGATGATTATAGGACTGGTGGGGGAGGAGATGCACTTAATTCAGCAGTAAAAGATGCAAATTACTTTATAAAATACAGCCTTTTAAAGTATCATGACCATAGCCTAAAAATAGGTGCAACACATAATCAAAATGAAGGGGATTATCTTTATGGTGGCGCTGGAAGTGATATGGGTGTACCAACTCCTTCACAAGCTACAAGTGATATAGTCTCCTCAAGAGATACTTACACGATAGACCATCGTTACAATCCCCAAAGTGATTTTATCGATATCAAAACAAATCTCTATTTTAACAAAAGAACTTTAGAAAATAAAACGAGCACTACAGAAGTTTTCAGTGAAAATGTAGGTGGAAATATCAAAAATAAAATGACTTTAATCACAGGTGATTTTAACCATATCTTTACTTATGGAGGAGATTACAATGTTGAAGATGGAAAATCAAAAACTACAACAACAAACAAAAAAATAAGCTCCAAAACTTTAGGGCTTTTTGCACAAGGAAGTACAAATTATAGTGCTTTGACATTTCATTATGGTGTTCGTTTTGATGATTATGAAGCAAAGTATAGTAGCACTAGAACATTTAGCGGACATGAGTTTTCTCCAAATTTTGGTTTAGATTTTGAAGTGATGGAGGGGCTAAACTTGTTTGCTAATTATAGTGAGTCTATCAAAATAGGAAGTATCGTTCCTGTTGGATGGCTTGTAAATACAACGGCTACAACCAAGTATAACGGCTCAGTTGATGGAGTAATTAAGCCAGAAACCTCTGAACAAGTAGAAGTTGGAGTTCGTTACAAATCAAAAGGGGTATTTACTCAAGATGACAGTTTTAGTGCTGGAGTAAGTGTTTTTAAAACCATTATCTCTGATTTGGTTTATCGTGGAGAAGGTGGTGGTGGTCCCGTGCTAACTATCAACAATGAAACTTTAGACATCGAATCTTATGGGTTTGAACTTAAAACTACATGGGCATTAAATGCCTATAAAACCTCTTTGAGTTTCTTACATGTAGATACAGAGTATTCTGATGGAACACCCATTATCACTGAGAGAAGAAAAGCAGCTTCAATAGGAGATACTTTCATTTGGGACAATACATGGGGCTTAAATCATGAGATAGATTTGGGCTATACTCTCACTTCTGTGAGCAAACTTGATGATATCCCTGTTGGATATGAAAAACGACCAGGATATGTTTTACATGATATTTATGTCGAGTACAGACCAGATTCGATCAAAGATTTGACACTCAATTTAGCGGTAAATAATATCTTTGATAAAGAGTATTATGCGCACACTTCTATCGAGCGAAGTGGGGAGTTTGTAGAAGAGACAGGGAGAGACATTCGTCTTTCATTCAAATATAAATTTTAATTAAAGGAAAAAAAATGAAAAGTAAATTTTTAGTAAGTGCGTTATTTTTAGGTTTTGCGACACAGATATTTGCACATCAGTTGTGGTTAGAGAGAGATGGTATGGTTATCAAAGAGTATTTTGGGCACTTTCCAAACTTCAAAGAAAAAGAGGATGGCAAAAGATTAAAAGCTATCAAAGGTGATGTCCTTAGTCCAAAAGAGGCTTATGTAAGCACTCAAAGAGCAGATGAGTATGTAAAAGTGCAAATAAACTCAAAAGGTGATGTTGGACTCACTGAAGAGATGAGCCCGAGAAAAGGGAAGTTTGTTGATTTTGTGGTAAGAACTATCTTTTTAGCGAGAGAAGGAAGAGGTGAGAGCAAAAATCTTTTAGCACTTGATTTGGTTCCGCAAAGTCCAAATAGCAATACATTTACTATCTTATTAGATGGAAAACCTCTCCCAAAAACAAAAGTACATGTAATCGCTCCAAATACATGGAGTAAGAGTTTTTCAAGTGATGAGGCTGGGGTTGTGAGTATTAAAACTCCTTGGAGTGGAGATTATGTAGTGCAGGTTGATTATACAGACAAAACCAAAGGTGAGGTCCAAGGCAAAGCATACGAGCAAACAAACTATGTGATGACACTACATTTTAAGGTTGATTAGGAAAGATAAATGAGAAAAATTTGGTTCCAAATACACTGGTTTTTGGGCATTTTTCTTTTTCTCTTTCTAAGTTTAGCGGCACTTAGCGGTGCCGTTTTATCTTTTGAAAAAGAGATTATAACTGCTCTAAATCCAAAAATCTACAATAAAACAGAAGAAAAAAAACCTTTTGTACCCAGTGAAATTCTTGAGATTATCAAACAAAGATATCCAAAAGGAAGAGTGATGCTCATCATGGAGGATAAAGAAGCGATTTTTCCCATAGCTAGGATAATGCAACCAGGGCAAAAAGGGCATGAGTCGATGTTTTATGCAATCAATCCAGAAATAAAAGAGGTTACGCTTTTAAAGGGTGAAAAGATGTTCAAGTTTATGGATGATTTTCACAGAAGACTCAGTGCTAATGTTATCGGAAAAGAGATAGTCGCTTTTACGACTCTGGCTCTTTTGGTGCTAACTCTCTCAGGAGTATATCTTTACTGGGGGCGTTTAAGACACCGTTTTTTTGCCTCTTTTAAGATTGATTTTCGTAAAAAAGGACGTGCCTTTTTGTATCAATTTCACTCTGCTATTGGGATGTGGCTTTTGCCTTGGTATCTTTTGATGACTTTAAGTGGGCTTTACTGGTCGTATGGATGGGTTACAAATACTTTCAATTTTATAGCTGGGGTCGAAGTGGCTATGAAACATGGGGGACATGGCAAAAAGATGCAAAATAAAGGTAAAGAAGAGCCACAAATCCCTGTACAACGTTTTGATGAAGCATGGCAAGTATTTGTAAACAGTGGCATTGCTTATGAAAAAGCGATGATAATGCTTTTTGTAAAAGGAAAAATGGTCTCTATAAACTATCTTGATGCAACTTCTTCACATCCTGAAGCTTACAATGCAGTCATGGTTGATACAAGAGAAAAAAAGGTTGCTATGCATAAAAAGTTTGAAGATTTACCACTAGGAGAGCAGTTAGCAAAGAGCATGGTCGTGCTTCATAGTGGAGAGTACTTTGGAAGAGTAGGGCAGATAAGCGTTTTCATAGCCTCTTTAGGGATGGGAGTTTTTGTGATTACTGGTTGGATGCTCTATCTGGATAGGCGTAAAAAGAAAAAGAGAAAAATGGAGAAAATATGAAAAAGATATTTTTGAGCTTTGTTGTATTTACATGTACGTTAGGCAACCTTTATGCACATACAGCTTTGATGCGTTGTATGGAAAATAGTGATGCAACAATCTTTTGTGAAGCAGGCTTTAGCGATGGAAGTAGTGCTGAGGGAGTTGCGTTAAAAATCGTCCAAGATGGAAAAATCGTATATGAAACTAAATTTGATGAAGATAGCGAGGTAACTTTTAAAAAACCAAAAGGAGAATATACTGTTATATTTGATGGTGGAGATGGACACTCGCTCAATATACAAGGCAAAGAAATTATAAAATAAGCTTATGGTTAAGGTACATTAACAAATGATTAAAATGAGGTTAAAACTATCCTTTTATACTTTCATTATAAAATAT
>DLUF01000027.1 GCA_002742765.1 Sulfurospirillum sp. UBA12182
ATCACAACTATTCTATCACTCATGCTGAGTGCTTCTTCTTGATCATGCGTAACAAATACAAAGGTGATACCAAGCTGACGCTGTAACTCTTTTAACTCTACTTGCATCTGTTTTCTAAGTTTAAAGTCCAATGCACTCAAACTCTCATCAAGCAAAAGGAGTGAGGGTTTGTTCACTACTGCTCTTGCTATGGCAACTCTTTGTTGTTGCCCTCCGCTTAGTTCTCGTGGCATTTTTTTAGCGTATGCTTCTAATTTGACGATTTTGAGGATTTTTTCGACTTCTTCTTTGATTTTCTCTTTTGGGTATTTTTTCATTTTCAAACCAAAAGCAACATTTTCAAAAACACTCAAATGAGGAAATAATGCATAACTTTGAAAAACAGTATTTGTTCCTCTTTTATGAGGTGGAATATCTATGATAGATTTACCCTCTAAAAAAACTTCTCCTTTATCAATCCCCTCAAAACCACCAAGCACTCTTAGAAGTGTTGTTTTCCCACAACCACTAGGTCCAAGGAGTGTTAAAAACTCACCATCATAGATATCTAAATCGATATCAAATAAAACTTGTGTATCAGCGTAAAATTTGTTGAGCAAAGATATCGTAACAAGACTTTTTTCCAAATCCCTTCCTTATCAAAATATGTGGTCTATGAGGTTAAAAACAATCTCAAAAGCAATCAAGAGTATGATAATCCACTCCAAAAAAGAGGAGTATTTGTGGTTTTGTTCATTTCCTAAGACGTTTAGTAACTCTTGGATTATCTCTGCTTTTTTATTGAGCACTTCTAAGCGCGAGTTGATATCAAGATATCTCACAAGCGTATCATAGTATTTTTCATACTCAGGATACTCCCAGAAAAAATCAGGGGTATCAAGTAAATCATAATGCAAATATACCTTGCTTTTCACCAAAAAAAGCTCTCCGATTTTTTTAGAAATCTCTTTTTTGTTTAACTTAATCTCGCCATACTGAGCTAACTCCTGCGGGATAGCGGCATTTTGCTTGATACTTTTTCCTATCTTTTTTTCAAACTCTTCAACTTTTAGACTTTGAGCGATAGCATAAGAGAGAGCGATTTTTGTAAGTTCATCATCATCTGCTAACATGATTGAATCGAGCTTAACCATAAAATCTTGTGCATTAAAAAACTCAAACTCTTCGATGAAACTCTCTTCATACTTTTTGATTGCTACCTCTTCGAGATAGTCTAAAAAAAACTTTGTATTTTCATAGCTTACATTCCAAAAAACACTCACACCAAAATCAAAAACAACGATATACTCATCTTCGTCCAAAAAGACAGAGATAGCACCTTTTGTTTGTGTTGCTTTATATCTTTTTGCTATGTGTTCAAACAACTCTTTGTTAAATTTTTCACACATGAGATATGCGATGAGTCTTTTACTTTCCATACTAACTTCTTTTGATATAAAAATAAAAATGATTATACAGCAAAGTCTATTACAAAACCATAACCAAATGGAGTATAATATGCAAAAATACGATAAAGAAGTTTTTATGATTGAAGATATACTCAAAGAAGAATGGTTTGTACTCTATGGTATCCCTTTGCTTATAGCCTTAGCCCGTATAGTAGATGTGAGTATCGGAACTTTGCGGATTATATTTGTAGCTAAAGGCTTAAGGCTCTGGGCGCCTATACTAGGCTTTTTTGAAGTGAGCATTTGGTTGGCGGCTATCTCTCAGGTTATGGCTAACATCAACAGCATTACAAACTTTTTTGCCTATGCCATAGGTTTTTCACTTGGAAATTATTTGGGTATGTTTATAGAGAACAAGCTTGCACTTGGGCATGTCGTTGTGCGTATCATCACAAAAAGAGATGCAACAAGGCTCATCGCTAAACTAAGAAGGTCTGATTATAATGTCACCGTTGTTGATGCCGAAGGCAATATGGGAGAAGTAAGCGTTATCTTTACCGTGATTAAGCGTTCACGTGTCACAAAGATAGTAAGGCTTATCAAACACTACAACCCAAGGGCAGTTTACTCGATAGAAGATGTCCGTTATGTGAGTGATACAACATTTGCTACAAAAGCACCTAGAGTCTCAAAAAATTTTACCAGACTTTTGCCTTCTTTAAAAAAGTAAGGTTTAAAACTAATTAAGGTAAAATCACTCTTATTTGAATTTGAAAGAAGACATGATGATAAAAGCAATTTTTCCTTTGAGTCTCATAATCTCACTTCGTTTTTTAGGTCTTTTTATAGTTTTACCAGTCTTATCTGTATATGCTTTAAATTTAGAAGGCTCCAATGAGCTTTTAGTCGGTATAGCCATAGGCGGATATGCCTTAACCCAGATGCTTTTACAAGTCCCTTTTGGGATGCTCTCAGATAAGATAGGGCGTAAAGCCACCCTTACTTTTGGGCTTATTATCTTCATCATAGGCTCGCTAATTTGTGCTTATTCTACTGAGATTTATACTCTGATTTTCGGGAGACTTTTACAAGGAGCAGGAGCCATCGGAGCTGTTGCTAGTGCGATGATAAGCGACATGGTAAGAGAAGAAATCCGTGCAAAAGCGATGGCTTTTATGGGAGCTAGCATCGCTTTGTCTTTTGCGGCTTCTATGGTACTAGGACCTCTCATCGGTGCTTACTTTGGGATAGATAAACTCTTTTTTCTTACTGCTTTTTTTGCGCTTAGTTCTATCGTGATTTTATACTTAAAAGTTCCAAATCCACCACGCATAACACATAACTACGAAAACAATACTCAAGAGATTTTTGCCATTTTAAAAGACCCTGACCTTGTGAAGATGAATATCACTAATTTACTACAAAAAGGGATGATGACTCTGGCTTTTTTAGTCATACCTATTTTGATGATACAAGATTATGAATTTGCAAAAAAAGAGCTTTGGATGGTTTATGTTCCTGCCATGATATTTGGTATCTTTGCGATGGGTTTTTCTGCTGTGATGGGAGAGAAGAAACAAAAGCCAAAACTCGTACTCATAGTTGGTATTTTACTCTTTGGACTCTCTTTTTTTGTTATGGGGATAGCGCATAATCCTTATGTTTTTATCTTAGGGGTTATCTTGTTTTTCATAGGGTTTAATATCCACGAACCCCTCTTACAATCTCTTGCTAGTAAGTACGCTAAAGTCCATCAAAAAGGGACAGCTTTGGGAGTTTTTAACACTTTTGGCTATCTTGGAACTTTTAGTGGGTCACTTTGGGGTGGACATATCTTAAAATGGTATGGAATGGATATGGTCTCTTATATCGTTATCATCACCTGTCTTTTATGGGTTGTCCTTATCTTCACACTTAAAAATCCAATCTACACAAAAAACCTCTACGTTCCTTTTAAAGAGTTCAAAGAGGATAAATTATCCAATTTAGAGCTTGAAAAAGGTATTATTGAGTGGTATAAAAATGAAAACGAGGAACTTCTTGTTATCAAATACGACTCGAAAATCATCCATGAAGAGAAGATTTATACGCTTATAAACTGATGGTTTATCTCTATCTTTTTTTCATTGCTTTAGGCTCTGCAACCTTGCTTCCTGGTGGAAGTGAGGCTCTTTTGCTTTATCTAAACTCAGAAAAAAACAGCACTTTGTTACTGCTTTTTGTAGCTACATTAGGCAATACTTTAGGCTCATTTATAAACTATATGCTAGGGAGATATGCTAGTGCTTGGGCGGAGAAAAAAAACTATATCAAATCTTTACATGTAAAAAAATCAAAAGAGTATTTTGATAGGTTTGGGGGTTTTGCTCTTTTGTTCGCTTGGGTACCGCTCATAGGAGACCCCATCACCTTTGTAGCTGGAATGCTACGATATAACCTCTTGGTTTTTACTGTTTTGGTGACACTTTCAAAATTCTCCAGATACGCCTTTTTACTCTATATTTTTAATACTTACTCGCCATAATGACTCCACATCCTCAAAATTCTCACAACTCTATCTTCAGGTCTTACTTGATATACAAGCCTATGTTTGATATTTATCCGTCTTGAGTATGCGCCTTCTAAATTGCCGATTAATTTTTCATAAGAGGGTGGTGTTCTAAAGGGGTCTTGCTTTAAAATCTCTATGAGCTTTTGTGCCTTTACATGTAAACCTACATTGGAGAGTTTTTTTTGCATCTTTGAGTGCCTCTTTTGAGTAGAGTATCTTGTACTCTACCACTCGACATCCTCGCTAAATTCACTATCTAAAGCACGCATCGCTTCTTGGATAGAATTTGCCATATTTGGTATGGAACTTAAGTAGAGTGTTTCTGCTATCGCATTGTAATCTTCTTGGGACATCATGACTACATTTGCCTTTTTACCAGTAATGATGATAGGCTCGTGAGATAAGGCTGTTTCATTGATAAGATTATAGATGTCTGAACGCGCTTGAGTAGCCGTAACTATCTTTGTCATTCTAACTCCTCTTTTTTTTAAATTGTACTTAAAAGCGTACGCTTTGTCAAGTAATTATAAAAGAATCATCTACGAAACGATAGAGATTGTTTTTTGCAAACCTTTACATGTAAACTCTATTTTTCCCTGCTTCTTTACTCTTATACATGTTTTTGTCGATTGTATCAATCTGTTCTTTAAGGTCTTTGTCGTGTTCTAATGCACCAACACCAAAGCTTGCTGTTATGAAAAAACCATTTGAAAAAGGGTGATTTTGTATCTTTTCTCGAAGTCTTTGGGCTAGTTGATACGCTTCTTGGGCTAAAGTGTGATAGCACAAGATAACAAACTCATCTCCACCCCATCTTATAAGAACATCACTTTTACGGTTAAAAGCTTTGATAAGGCCTGCTAACTCCTGCAACACAGCATCACCAAAAACGTGACCAAAATCATCATTTATCTTTTTAAAATCATCTATGTCAAAGATAACAAGAGAACAATCTATCTTCTCATTGATAGCTTTTTTGATGAGCTGTATCCCTTTTCTTCTGTTAAAAACATCAACCAAAAAATCTGTATTTGCTCTTTTATGTATCTTTTTTATCTCAAACATTCTTCTTAAAGTAAAAATAAAGAGATAAAAAAACGAGATGCAAACAAGTAAGATAGTTTCAAACAAACCTTTCTTATCCATCAGTTTGTGAAGATTCTCTACATTTGCTATAAAAAACAAAAATACTGCTGTTAATAAGATAAAAAATATTAAGACCATCGTATCAAGGACTATCCCCTTATACTCTAATTCCTGCTTCATTTTGCTCTTTTTGTGTTATTTTCAAAAATATTTTTTTATTCTAATTAATATTAGCAAAATATTTGCTTTAAATAACATATTAAAGATAAATTTTTGCTAATTTTCTTTACAGATTTTTTTCTATAAAGTAGCTAGTATGAAATACACACAACAAGACATAGCAAGAATTTTGGGTGTCACACCCATGACCATACGAAACTGGCGCAAATATAAGCCAAAGCTCTATGAGATAGTCATGAAAGGCTTTGCTTTTGATGAGCTTATCCAAAAAAATGAAAAAAATCTCGAAGAACTCAAAGAGTTAAAAGTGAAGCTAGAAGCTAAACAATAACTCACATTAAAATTAAAAACTACTTGACACCATATTTGCCTTGGAGTATAATTATCTTCAACATTATGTGTATAATAAAGAGGAATATAATGCTGACATATAAACCTAATGAGCTAATGAGTAGTACAGATATAGCAAAAAACTTTGGGAGTGTTCTCGCAAAGTTGGCAAATCATGAAGTCCAGAAAATAGGCGTTTTAAAAAACAATAAACTCGATTTTGTTATTTTACGAAATGATGAAATCGACAATCTTGTTTCTCAAGAAATTGAGCGGTTAAAATTTGAAGAAAATAAGAAGATAGTAGCAGAACAAGTGAAAAAACTTAAAAACAATGAAGCTACATTTTATTCGCTAGAAGAACTAGAAAAACATCTTGATGGTTCACGTTAGATACGAAAAAGAGTTTGTACTTTCTCTTGAAAAAAAGCTTCGCTATATAGCACTAGATAATCCTAAGGCTTCAAAATCTTTTCAAAAAGAGATATTACAAAGGTGTGAAGCACTCAAGGAAATGCCTTTTAGATGTAGAAAATCTCTTTATCATGATGATGAAAACATACGAGATTTAGTATATAAAGGCTATACAATAGTTTATGCTATAGAAGAGAAGTTTATTTCTGTACTAGCACTTATAAATCAAGAATCATATCTCCCTAAAACATAATTTCAAAAACCTTACATGTAAAGAGATTTTATGAACGAACAAAACCTTATATCTATCCAAAAATATGCTGTTAAAAACAAGCTCAGTACATTTGCTGTGATAAAAAAGATAAACTCAGGAGAGCTACAAACTATCAAAAAAGATGACAAAGAGTTTATCGTCGATACAAGCACACAAGAAAAAGAGATAAAAAAATCTTCGATGAGAAGAGCAGAGTTTAGCGTAGAAGACAAAGAGATTTTTCTTGAGATACTAAACTCTTGTGAATACGGAACACTTTGCCTTTTTGACAAGCAGTTTCCTTATAGTGTTCCTTTAAATTTTGCTTATCTTGAAGACAAAATCATCTTTCATGGAGCAAATGAAGGGAAAAAAATCACGCTTATCGAACAAAATCAAAATGCTAGTTTTAACATCGTAAAACCATACTCTTTTATCCCCTCTTATTTTAGCAATACCACTTCTGCTTGCCCTGCGACACAGTTTTTTGCAAGCATTTTGATAAATGGTAAAGTATCTATACTTACACAAGCACATCAAAAAGCCAAAGCCCTTGAAGCGCTGATGCAAAAAATGCAACCTCAAAAGGGCTATGAAAGTATAGATGAGACAAACCCAATCTATACAAAAATGCTCACGAAAACAGCTGTTTTTGCTTTAGAGATAGAAAATTTTACTATCAAAATCAAAGCAGCGCAAAACCTCACCAAAGAAGCTAAAGAAAATCTCTTCAACAAACTAGAACAAAGAGGCGAAGAGATAGATTTAAAAACGATTGAGCTTATAAAAAAATATAGCTAAACTTTTAAAACCTTTACAATCTCACCTTTTTTAATCAGTTTTGTCTCTTTCTCTACTCGAAGCAAGGCAGCATTTTCCAGTAAGTTAGTTATGATAGCACTACTTCCTACTCTCTTGCCTTTTAAATCAACACAAAGTTCACCACCTTGAAATCTAAGATTACAGGCAGTAAATTCGGTAAATTTTGAACGTTTTTCATAATCTTCTAATATCTTAGCTTCTATATACTCTAACTTTGGACTCTGCCCTAACATAGCTCTGATAGTTGGTAAAACATACACCATACTCATAACAGCACTACTATAAGGAAATCCAGGAAGAGCGAAGATAAATTTTGAGCCAAGCTTTACAACTCTTATATGGCGTCCTGGTTTTACAAAAGCTCCATCTACAATATACTCTGCCTCTAAATCCTTGATAATATCTTTCACAAAATCAAAATCTCCAACACTCACACCACCAGTTGTTATAACGATATCATTGCTTTTGAGTGATTCTAAAAGAGCTTTTTGGATACTCTCTTTGTCATCTTTTACAAGTGGAAGCCTTGAGGACTGTGCTCCATTTTGCGCACAAAGAGCTTGCAGTATCACATGATTTGAACTTCGTATCTGAGCAGGTTTTGTTTTAGGTTCACCTATATCTACTATCTCGCTTCCAGTAGAGAGAATAGTAACTTTAGGTTTATGGTAAACTGTTACTTGTGTAAACCCAAGTTCGGCCATAATCCCAAGTTCAGCATACCCAATCTTTGTTCCTTTTTTGATAAGTACTTCACCTACCTTATAGTTTTCACCTATCTCTCTAACTTGAAAACCTTTTTTCACGCTCTCTTTTATCTGAATCTCATCACCAACAACTTCAACATTTTCGATAGGGATAAGCGTATCACTTCCCTCACTCATGAGTGAACCAGTAAAAGTCTTTACACAAGTTCCCTCTTCTACTTTAGTACTTATATCAGTCCCCGCTGGAAGTCTATCAGCTATCTTTAAAACCCCTTTTTCTTGGTCAATAAATCTTATAGCATAACCATCCATCCCTGAAGTTTCATACTCTGGAGAATTTTCACTCGCTACAACATCCGTTGCAAGCACTCTTCCAAGAGATTGGGTTAAAAAAACATTTTCTATACTTGTTTGTACACCCTCAATCGCCCTATATAAATCTTCTAACGTTTCATCAAAGTCTTTAAAGGATTTCATTTTAACAGTCCTGCGCCACTTAAAAGATGGCTTCTATCTTTTGCGTAAACTCTCTTACCGTCTATAAGGTCGTATTTCCAGATAGGAGCATTTGCTTTGAAATCTTCTACAAAATCATTGATAAGCTTCAGTGCTACTTTCCGCTGAGGGCTAACCACCGCTGAGATGTATGAGCTTGTATGATTTGGAACATCTCCGCGAGAATGAGCCATCAACAGATAAGCTCCCTGTTCTTTCGCCTTTTGTTGCCAAGCATCAAACCAACTTTGAAGTATGGGCTCATAGATATCAAAACTAAGTCCACTGATACCGTCTTCATCTCGTACAATTCCTATAAAAGGGATGTAAGCACCATAGTTTTTATCTCTCATATCGTTAAACCATCGGTTAGTTATCTCTTCAACATTTAGTGGTCCATCATGTAACTCTAACGCCATGTTTAACCTCCACAAACAGGAGGTAAAAGTGAGATTTTATCGTTTAGTTCGATTTTTACATCAAGGGAACAAACCAAAGTATCATTGATAGCGACTGCACAAATCTCTAACCACTCTTGAAGCTCGCTATCACCTTTAAATATCTCTTTTAACTCTGCTAACGTTTTTATATCTACTTCCATAGGCTCTTTTTGTATAGGACCTAAAAATTCTACTTTTGCCATTTTACTATCTCCATAATATCATTAATCAATTCATCTACTCTTTGTTGAGTCGAGTTCCAAGAAAAAACAAATCTATTAGACCCACCTATAAAAGCATGAAAAATCCAACCTTTTTTCTTCAACTCTACCTCAATCTCTGGTTTAAATTTCAAAAAAACTTCATTTGCTTCCACAGGAAACATCAATGTTACACCATCTAAGCCCTCAACTTTAGTGGAAAAATAACTTGCCATAGCATTTGCATGTTTTGCATTTTTAAGCCAAACTCCATCATTTAAAAGTCCTAGCCACTGGGCTGAGATAAAACGCATCTTTGAAGCGAGTTGTCCTGCTTGTTTAACACGATATTCAAAATCCTCCGCAAGGGCTTTGTTAAAAAACACCACAGCTTCACCAAATGCCATACCATTTTTTGTTCCACCAAAACTAAGCACATCAACCCCAGCCCTCCAAGTCATATCCGCAGGACTACATCCCAAACTAACTAAAGCATTTGCGAATCTCGCTCCATCCATATGGATTTTAAGATTGCGTCTAGTAGCAACTTTTTTGATTGCTTTTATCTCTTCTAAGGTATATACGACACCAACTTCATTGGATTGTGTAATGCTTATAACCTTTGGTTTTGGATAGTGGATATCATCTCTTTTTGTAGCTATCTCCTCTATGCTAGTAGGATTGAGCTTTCCGTTTTCTCCTCCCGCTAACAAAAGTTTCGAGCCATTTGATGCAAACTCTGGCGCACCACACTCATCTGTTTCAACATGAGCTAACTCATGGCAGATAACACTATGATAAGATTGACACATCGAAGCCAAGGAAAGGGAGTTTGCCGCAGTTCCATTAAAAACAAAAAAGACTTCACAATCACACTCAAAAATCTCTCTTATTTTATTTGAGACTTCATGCGTATAAACATCATTGCCATATGCGGGAGCACTTCCGTTGTTTGCATCTATGAGAGATTGGAGAACTTCTGGGCAGATGCCAGAGTAATTATCACTTCCAAACTGCTCTTCATTAAAGTGTTGCAAAAAAAATCCTTAATCTAAAAGTAGGGACATTATACCATCTGTTTTTTTTCTAAACAATTACATAGCTTAATTAACTCTTTTTTTTAGAGATGACCTTAAGTCAATTACTGTTATAATCTTTGCTATTTTATAATAAGGCACAAAATGATTTTTGGAAAAATAGATTATATAAACTTACTCCCTTTTCATGTATTTCTAAAAAGATATCCTATGACAAACGCTTTGAAAAAAGCTTGTGAACACAAAAAATCCTATCCCTCTGCTATCAATAAAAAATTTAGAAAAAGAGCAGTTGGCGGAGCTGTAATCTCTAGTATAGAAAGTGCTAGAAAAGGAGTAAAAACTCTTCCTTTAGGAATTGTTGCTAAAAAAAATGTAAAAAGCGTTATCATCAAAAAAGATACGAAAAGTGCTACTGACCCCCAATCAGCAACCTCAAACATCTTAGCAAAAGTACTTAAGATAGAGGGGCAAGTTCTTATAGGAGATAAAGCTTTAAAGGCTTACTTAAATGCTCCAGATGAGTATATAGACTTGGCTTTAGAGTGGAATAAAAAGCATAAACTGCCTTTTGTTTTTGCTAGGCTTAGTATAAATAGTCATTTAAATACTTATAAAAAAATCTCAGACAGTTTTAAAAACAATCGTATTAAAATACCAGCATACATACTAAGTGGTTACGCACAAGAGAGGGGAATCTCCCCTAAAGACATAAAAGAGTATCTCAAACTTATAAGCTATAAGATTGAGAAGAAAGAGCAGTTGGGTTTGAAGCTATTTTTAAAAAAAGCCAAACACATAAAAAGATAGTTTCTTTAACAAAAACGCATACGCGTCAAAAAAAGAGAAAAAGGCAAATTATGTCTGTATCAAAGTACGTAGACAAAGTTCTTGAAAAAATCGTAGAAGAGACTCCTGGGCAAACAGAATTTTACCAAGCTGTTGAAGAGGTTCTTCACTCCCTCTCACCTCTTTTAGAGGCTGAACCAAAATATGATGATTTTAACATCCTAGAGCGCATCGTTATCCCTGAGAGAACCATCATTTTCCGAGTTGTTTGGCTCGATGATGCTGGAAAAATTCAAACGAATATGGGATATCGTGTTGAGTTCAACTCTGCCATAGGACCATACAAAGGTGGACTACGTTTTCATCCTTCTGTAAATCTTGGAATTATAAAATTTTTAGGATTTGAGCAAATCTTTAAAAACTCCCTCACTGGTTTAAATATCGGCGGTGGTAAGGGTGGTTCTAACTTTGACCCAAAAGGAAAAAGTGAAAATGAGATTATGAAGTTTTGCCAAGCTTTTATGAGTGAACTTTATAGACATATAGGCGAGACAAAAGATATCCCAGCTGGTGATATCGGTGTTGGAGCTAGAGAACTTGGTTATATGTTTGGACAGTACAAAAGACTTACAGGAACTTTCGAGGGTATCTTAACTGGAAAAGGGTTAAACTGGGGTGGTTCTTTAGTACGAAAAGAGGCTACTGGATTTGGTTCTGTTTACTTTGCTGAAGAGATGTTCAATAAACGAGGTGATAGTCTCAAAGGTAAATTAGCGAGTGTTTCAGGAAGTGGAAATGTGGCTACATATACCATCCAAAAACTTTACGATATGGAAGCAATTCCTGTTACATGTAGTGACTCTCGTGGGATGATTTACCATAAAAGTGGTATAAACCTTGATACTTTAAAAATCATCAAAGAAGTAGATAGAAAATGTCTCTCAGAATACGCAAAACTACACAAAGATGCAACTTATATCCCTGTACATCAATATCCTGAAGGTAGAAATGCTGTTTGGAGTGTTCCTGTACAAGCAGCCTTCCCTAGTGCAACGCAAAATGAACTGAATTTAGAAGATGTAAAAACACTCCATAAAAATGGTTGTCAGCTTATTTGTGAAGGTGCAAACATGCCTTCAACTCTAGCGGCTGTTGATTATATAGTTAACTCTGATATCCTTTATGGTCCAGCAAAAGCTGCAAATGCTGGTGGTGTTGCAACAAGTCAATTAGAGATGAGCCAAAATGCAAGTATGCAAAAATGGTCTTTTGCTGATGTTGATAACAAACTAAGAACTATCATGAAATCTATCTTTAATATCTCTTATGAAACATCTAAAGAGTTCAATGATGAGGGTAACTTAGTTCTAGGAGCAAATATCGCAGGATTTAGAAAAGTAGCTGATTCTATGATCGACCAAGGTGCGGTTTAGTAGTTTACATGTAAGAGCTTTTGGCTCTTACATGTAAAGATTAAAGTTTTATGGTTTTTAAGTGTTAAAAACTCTATCCCCAGCGTCACCAAGACCTGGAACTATATATCCATTTTCATTTAGTCCATCGTCTATGCAAGCCGTGTAAACTTCTACATCTGGATGAATCGCAGTAAATTTCTTAAGCCCCTCTGGTGCAGAAACCAAAGCTAAAAACATGATGTTTTTAATCCCTTTACTTTTTAGAAAATTCACAGCATCTATCGCTGTTCCACCTGTTGCAAACATAGGATCGATTATGATAGCAGTTCGTTCAGTATGGTCACTTGGAAGTTTTGCATAGTAAAATTCCGCTTCAAGTGTCTTTTCATTTCTTTGAAAACCTAAAAATCCAACACTCGCATCAGGAATGAGTTTAAATATCCCATCAAGCATACCAAGAGCAGCTCTCAAAATCGGACATATCATTATCTTTGTGTTTAGCTTTTTTGCATTTGCTGTTGCTACTGGTGTTTTTACTTTTACATCACGAAGAGGTAAATCTCTTGTCGCTTCAAAAAGCATGAGATAAGAGATTTCATCAACTAAAAGTCTAAACTGAAATGGCTCAGTCTTTTCATCTCTTAAGATAGAAAGTTTGTGTTGAATCAGTGGATGGTCTATAACGTTTACATTTTTCATATCAATTGTCCCCTTTTTTCGAAACTAATTTCGAAAAAATTCCTCGCGACTGAAGCACGAAGTAAACTTCTGTATTTTTCATATCAATTGTCCCTTACTTTAAAAGTGCAAACATATCTTGTGTCACTTCGTTCACATCTTTTGTTCCATCAAGTTCTACCATAACGCCCATATCTGTATAATACGCTATAAGAGGTGCTGTTTGCGCATGGTAAGCTTCAAGTCTACTTTTTACAGTTTCAGCATTGTCATCTTTTCTGATGATAAGCTCCCCTCCACAATAATCACAAATATCTGCAACTTTTGAAGGATTAAATTCTACATGAAATGAAGCACCACATTTTGAACAAACTCTACGACCTGTTATACGTCCTACGATAAGTTCATCTGGAACATTTAAAGATATCACTTTATCAAGGCTAATTCCCATATTTTTCATCAACTCTTCAAGAGCCTCAGCTTGAGCTAGAGTTCTTGGGAACCCATCAAGGATAAAACCTTTTTTACAATCAGCCTGCCCTAGTCTCTCTTTGATAATTCCTATAATAGTGCTATCTGGAACAAGTTTTCCCGCGTCCATATAACTTTTTGCTTCCATACCCATCGCAGTTCCATTGGTGATAGCAGCTCTTAGCATATCTCCTGTTGAAATTTGAGGGATGTTAAATTTTTCAATTAGATATTTAGCCTGTGTTCCTTTGCCAGCACCTGGTGCTCCAAAAAGCATTAAATTCATCAAGTCTCTCCAATTTTTTGTTGAAGATACTATACAAAAATTGTGGTTAAGATGAGATTAGATTTTTTACGAAGCGGAAAAAAGAGAAGTTAAAGTGAGAAAAACTCACCTTAACTTTTATGGACTTATTTTTTTATTTCAGCGTCTAAGATAGCTTGAAGTTTTGCTTTATATGCTTCTACATCAAAGTCTTTTACTCTAGCAACACCATCTTTTACAGCAGCTTCCGCCACAGCAGCACTTACCCATACAAAAACTCTTCTATCAAATGGTTTAGGAATGATATAATCTCTACCAAACTTCAAGTCTTCACCATTGTACGCAGCTTTTACATAATCAGGTACATCTTCTTTTGCTAATTTTGCCAAAGCAACAGCAGCTGCCATCTTCATACCTTCAGTTACCTTAGTAGCTCTCACATCAAGAGCACCTCTGAAGATAAATGGAAAGCCAAGAACATTGTTTACTTGGTTAGGATAATCACTTCTACCAGTGCCCATCATCACATCATCTCTAACTTCAGCAACTACCTCTGGAAGGATTTCTGGAATTGGATTTGCAAGAGCAAAGATGATTGGATTTGGATTCATACTTGCTACCATCTCTTTACTTACGATGCCAGGAGCTGAAAGTCCTAAGAACATATCCGCACCACGCATCGCATCTTCTAGTGTTCTGTCTTCAGTTTCAAGTGCGAACTCTGCTTTATGCTTATTAAGGTCATTACGTCCTGCGTGAATAACACCTTTTGAATCTATCATTATGATATTTTTTGCACCAAGTAACTTATACATTTTTCCGCAAGCGATACCAGCAGCTCCTGCGCCTGAAACAACTATCTTCATCTTTTCAATATCTTTACCACTAATCTCAAGGGCATTGATAATACCAGCTGTTGTTATCATCGCTGTTCCATGTTGGTCATCATGCATAACGGGGATATCTACACAAGCTTGAAGTTTTTCTTCAATATCAAAACATTGCGGTGCTTTGATGTCTTCTAAATTAATTCCACCAAATGTTGGAGAAAGTGCTCTACAAATCTCTACAAATTTATCAACATCATACTCATCAATTTCAAGATCAAAAGCATCAACATCAGCAAATTTCTTAAATAAAACCGATTTTCCTTCCATTACTGGTTTTCCAGCTACTGGTCCTAAATCACCTAAACCTAAAATCGCTGTTGAGTTTGTTATAACAGCAACTAAATTACTTTTATTAGTATATTTATATGCTAATTCATTGTCTTTTTGAATTTCCAAACAAGGATGTGCAACTCCTGGAGAGTATGCCATTGATAAATCTCTTGCCGTATCACATACAGTTTTTACTTCAATCGCTATTTTCCCACCGATATGGTACTCTAAAGCTTCTTCTTTTGTAACTTTACCTTGATTGCTCACTATTTACTCCTATCTAATAGATTATCAATTCTTTGAATCACATTTTTATATCCAACTACACTCAAAACATCAAATACAGATGGACTCACCGCATTCCCTACCATCGCTATTCTTATCGGTTGTGCTAAGTCTTTCAACTTTTTGCCCTGCATTTCCAATAATTCTTTTGCTTTTATTTCAAAATCTTGCGTACTTATCAAATCTCCACTCGCTTTTAACACTTCATTATATGCACTTAAAAGCTCTAGTGATTCTTTGTTTAAAAATTTTGTTACTGCTTGTTCATCATACTCTTTTGGAGTATTTAAAATAGAGCTTGCCATCAGAGAAAATTCATTCATATCTTTTGCTCTATCTTTAAGGAGATTTACCAAATCTTCCGCTTTTTCAAACTCACTCAAATCCGTACCATACTCTTTTAAAACATCTATGAGTCTTTTTGTCGGTAGAGATTTTATGTATTGGGTATTTATCCACTCAAGCTTTTGAGCATTGTAAGCTGAAGCTGATTTGTTGATATCATTTGGATCAAAAAATTCTTGCATTTCACTAAGAGAAAAAATCTCTTGATCGCCATGACTCCAACCAAGACGAATGAGAAAGTTCAAGAGTGCTTCAGGCAAATATCCCATTTTTTTATACTCCATAACATCCATCGCTCCATCTCTTTTTGAGAGCTTTTTTCCTTGTGGATTAAGGATCATTGGAACATGATAAAACTTTGGAATTTTAAATCCTAAAGCTTCATAGATAACCATCTGTTTTGGAGTATTTGAAAGGTGATCGTCTCCACGAATCACATCTGTAACTCCCATAAGAGCATCATCTATCGTTACAACAAAATTATACAAAGGAGTACCATCTGCACGAGCTATAACAAAATCATCAAGCAAATCTTGAACATTAAATTTTACTTCGCCTTTGACTCCATCAACAAAGCTTATCTCTCCACTAAGTGGTGCTTTGATGCGAACTACTGGTTCTACTCCAGCAGGAGGAGTGCCGTTAAAATCACGGTATCTTCCATCATAACGTGTGCGTTCTTTGTTTGCTTTTTGCTTCTCGTATAATTCCTCTTTTTCTTGAGTACTCATATAACAATAATACGCTTTCCCCTCATCTAAGAGTTGCTGTACGTATTTTTTATAGATATCAAAACGCAAAGACTGATAGTAAATCTCTTCATCATGACTCAAACCTACCCATTTGAAAGCTTCAACGATAGCATCTGCCGCTTCTTTGGAATTACGCTTTAAATCAGTATCTTCAATACGCAAAAGAAATTTTCCACCACACTTTCTCGCCCAAAGATAACTATATAGTGCTGTTCTAAGTCCGCCTATATGCAAATATCCTGTTGGAGAAGGAGCAAAACGAGTTACAACCATTACACAAACCTTTATCACCACTTTTTAAAGTGGCTATTATTATATTATTATTTTATGTCAAAACTATGTATAACACAATATTATGTAAAAAATAAAAATCGCAATCGAGGAAAATTAAGTATTGATTTAAATTTAGTTTTTTGAAAAAAATGTTATCATAGCCGACTTATATAGTCTCATGATTATATAGATATTTTACTTAACAAGGAATATAATAGTGAAACTTTTCCCTCGTATACTCATAGCATCTACGCTTATTTCTAGTCTATCCTTTGCTGGTATGGTAAATGGTATTGCTGTAATCATCAACAAAGAGCCTATAACACTCTATGAGGTATACAAATATTCAGAACATTTCAAAATAGCAAAAAAAGAAGCTTTAGACATCCTTGTAAGACAAAAACTAGAAGATGCTGAAATTAAGAGACAAGGCATTGATGCTGATATTTTTGAAGTAGATAGTTATATTCAAAATCTCGCTAAACAAAATGGCATGAGTGAATTTGACTTTCTAAAAATGCTCCAAGCTCAAAAAGTTGACATAGATGTTTATAAAAAAGATTTAAAAACCAAACTTAAAAGAGATAAACTTTACCAAAGAATTATCCAAGAAAAAGTAGGAAGAATCGACGAGAGTGAGATCAAAGAGTTTTATGAAGCAAATAAAAACCAATTCTCTTTTGCAAATGAATACACACTCAAAGAGTTCAAAGCTCAAAATGAAAACCTTTTGCAATCCATACTCCAAAATCCTATGCTAAGACCAGAAGGTGTAAGTATCGAAGACAAAGTACTTTCTCATGCAAATCTTTCCCATACAAATCAAGCTCTTTTAGCACAAACGCCAGAGGGAAAATATAGCTCTATCACTCAAGAAAACGGTGTTTATATGATGTATTATGTTATAAAAAAAGAGGGAATTTCTTATATACCTTTTGAAAATGTAAGAAATAACATTTATGGTTATTTATATAAACAAAAAGAGCAAAAAGCGATAGAAGATCATTTTGAAAAACTAAAATCTTCTGCAAATATCCAAGTTCTTAGAAATCCAAATTAATCAGCAAGTAAAGAGGAGATTTTATCTTTTAGAAGCTCTGTGTTATGAGCTTTTAAAAGTTCCTCGTGTGAAATGTCTTGTGTAAGATGAGACTGAAGTTCTTTTAAACTCTCTTTTGAAATCTCTTGATTTGAACTCATAGCTGCTAAAGAGTTAAAAGAGACAATCCCCAGATGTTCTTTTGTTTTTGTTAGCTCTTCTTGAAGGTTATAAAGCTTTGTTTCAAATACCTCCAATCCTTCTTTATCTTGGATATTCAAATCTTCTATATTGATTATCTCACTAAGCATAAAACTTGGCATAGTTTGAGAAAAAGAAAAATTTGTATAAAAAATTTGCGTATTGTTATAGATAGTGTTATCGATTACATCAAGCATCTTTTCAATACCCTCTTCAAACTCTACATGTAAAGAATTGCTCTCTTGAGTTAAAGAGAATTGTTCCGATAATTCTTGTAGGTTTTTGCCACTCTCTTTGAGCTTTGATAAAGAGTGATAAGCGATATCTATAAGTCCTAAAGACTCTGTATAAACTCCGAGATTTGTTGTCTTTGAACTTTTGCTTGTGAAAGTATCAGTCTCAGCCGAAATCTTCGACTGAGACTGTGAAGTTTTAAGAGTATTAGTTTTTTGTTCTATAAAATTTATATTATTCCCAAAACTTCCACTAATCTTCATTGCTAATGCTTTGAAAGATAATTTGTGTCAAAATTATTGTTTATAAAATCCTCATTATCCATCATTTTGAGATGAAAATCTTTAACCGTTTTTATGCCTTCAATTTGAAGTTCATTCAAAGAATTTTTCATTTTTGCTATTGCTTTTTCTCTCGTGTCTGCATGGACTATGAGTTTACCTATCATCGAATCATAAGTTGGAGGTACAACATAACCTTGATATGCATGTGAATCCATTCTTACATTTCTTCCACCAGGAACTATATACTTAGTAATCTTACCTGGACTTGGGATAAATTTTACAGGATCTTCTGCTGTAATTCTACACTCTATTGAGTGCCCTTTGAAGTTTATCTCTTCTTGTTTAGGAAGCTCTTCTCCCTCAGCAACTTTTATCATAAGCTCGATTATATCAAGACCACTTACCATCTCACTCACACAGTGTTCAACTTGTAATCTCGTATTCATCTCCATAAAATAAAAATTCTTTTGATTATCGAGTAAAAATTCAAATGTTCCTGCATTTTCATAGCCTAAAAACTTTGTCGCTTTTACTGCTGTCTCATGCAATTTTGCTCTTGTTTGTTCATCTAAGATTATAGCGGGGGACTCTTCAATCAGTTTTTGATGTCTACGTTGTAAAGAGCAATCTCTCTCACCTATGTGAATGGCATTTCCAAAAGAGTCTCCGATAACTTGTACTTCTATGTGTCTTGGATTTTTGATGTACTTTTCCATATATAAAGTACCATCTCCAAAAGCACTCAAAGCTTCACTCTCAGCGGCTAAGAAAGCTTTCTCCAAATCTTCTTCTTTGTCTACAACTCTCATACCACGACCACCGCCACCTGCACTCGCTTTGATGATAACTGGATAGGTAATCTGTTTTGCTAGCTCTTTTGCTTGTGAGATACTCTTTAAAGCACCTTCACTACCTTCTATAACTGGTACGCCTGCTTTTTTCATCACCTCTTTTGCTTTTGATTTATCACTCATTAAAACCATAGCGTCCACAGAAGGTCCGATAAATTTTATATTGTGGTGTTTACAAATCTCAACAAAAGTTTGATTTTCACTCAAAAACCCATAGCCTGGGAAAATTGCATCACAACCACTAATCTCTGCGGCACTTATGATGGCTGGGATATTGAGATAACTTTTAGAACTTGGAGCTTCTCCGATACAGATACTTGCATCTGCATACTGCAAATAAAGAGCGTCTTTATCAGCTTTTGAATAAACTGCTATGGCTTGCTTACCCATCTCCTTAATCGTTCTAATAGCACGAAGAGCTATCTCCCCTCTATTGGCAACAAGTATTTTTTCTATCTTCATCTTACTGCCTCCTCTTACTTCAGCCAAGCTAAGGTTAAATTCTTAGCACTAAAGCTTATAGACATTAAATCTTCTCCACAGCAAAGAGTGGCATATCAAATTCTATCGGTTGTCCATCATCAACTAGGATTTCTAATATCTTACAATCAAATTCTGCTTCGATTTCATTCATGATTTTCATAGCTTCTATGATACCAACTGGTTGTCCTTTTCTCACGATGCTTCCAACTTTTACAAATGCTTCTGCACCAGGAGCTGGAGCTTTATAAAATGTTCCTACCATAGGAGAATTGATACTTTGTGAAGCCAATTTTGGAGCTGGAGTTGCTGCTTCTTGTACAGCTGGTGCAGTAGGTGCGGCTAGAGTGACTGGTGCACTTAGCGGAGCTGGAGCCATTACGGGGGCACTTTCAAACCCTTTTTGTAACTCTATTGAAAAATCACCATTTTTTATCTTTACTTTTGTTATATCACTCTCATCGAAAAAACGCATTAAATCTTTGATATCTTTATTTGTCATATAGTTTCCCTTATATCTATTTTTAAAATACAAAATTCTTTACATTTTACTATTATCTGCATATTAAACTACTTAAGAATACTGACCAAGAGTTCTAATCAAGAGCTTATCTGTTCGATTATCACTCCGTTATCTTTTATAAATTTTGCGACTACATCGGAGTTTGTATGCTCATAAGCTCTATCATATACAATTCTTTTTATGCCACTTGCGATAATATTTTTACTGCATTCACTACAAGGCTCAAGTGTCACATAGATAGTAGCATCCTTGATACTTATACCCTCACGAGCCGCCCAAATGATAGCATTCATCTCTGCGTGTATCTCATAAGTTTTACTCCACTCATGGTGTTCACTTGTATATTGATGTTCCCAATGTTCACAACAGTTGATATAACCTGCTGGCGTTCCATTATACCCTGTACTTAGGATCCTTCCATCTCTCACTATCACAGCGCCCACTTGTTTTGAAACACATTTGCTAGCCTTTGCAATCTCATGTGCAATATTTATAAAATTTCTATCTGTTAACATATCTTATTTCTCCTTTTTCAAGAAGTAATTCTTGAAAAATTCCTCTCACTCTTGTGCTTGTTACTCTCTGTGAGAAAGCTTTCACTGTGTGAAGAATTTTAAAATTTTTTGAGTATCTCTTCTATACTTTTTTCAAAATCTGGATGATTAAAAACATCTCCATGCGTAGTATCTTGTAACGTTACATGTAAAGCTAGATTTTGAATATTCTCTTTTAGTTTATCAAAATGATACTTTGTAATTACTGTATCATTTACTACTTCAATAAGCCCGATTGGGGTATCTATGTTTTGTAGATTTTTTACTGATTCAAAGCGATGTTTTAGTAGTAAATCTATCGGGAAAAATGGATACTGCTTTTTTGCCATTGAAGCTATGGAATCATAAGGCGTGATGAGGATAACACCTTGTGCTTTTCGTTTACTAGCGACATAAGTAGCCACACCAGTTCCTAAACTCCTACCGATGAGGATAACATCTTTATCTTTTGCATATGTATCATATATCTTTAAAGCGTCCTCGCAAAGAGCATCTTCACTAGGAGTTCCACTACTGTGAACATACCCTCGGTAGTTAAATGTAACGATATCAAAGTTTTCCAAACTCTTTACATGTAAAAGAAATCTTGTAGCATCATCTGCATTCCCACCAAAATAGATAATCAAAGAATCACTATTGGCTTTTTTATACACGCCTTGAAGTACTGCATCTTTGACTTGTAAAGTTATCTCTTTTGTGTTTTGCAAAGAGATAGGCTCTTGTTCTTTGATAGCTTTTGAATTAAAAACGATAGATGTCTGAAAAAAGTAGAGATACGCCATCGCTAAAAGATATAAAATCACTAAAGCTAACAAAGCTAGTTTCAAGTGATATCCTTTTTTATCATAACACTCATATCGTTTTCCAAATACCCATCAATCATCTTACATGTAAAGCCTTTCTCTACAAAAAAAGACTCCATCTCTTGCTTTGTTTTGTAATTAAAAGTTTCACTCTGTTTTACACCACAAAGAAAGTTAAAAACAATCCCTTTTGTAGCATGGACTAGCATTTTTTCTAAAAAAAGCCATGTCTCAAATGAAGAGAGGATGTTTAAACTTCCACTTGCAACATACCAATGAGCGAGAGGTAACTCATCTTTGAGTATATCTCTTTGCAAAAAAGCTGTTTTACTAAAGCTTTTTTGAGCAATTTTGATAAACTCTTCAAAGCTATCAATACCTATGTAACTTTTTGGTATCAAATCTCTCTCCAACCAAAATCCATACAAATCCCCAAAACCACAACCAGCATCTACGATACTGCTTTTTTTTATCTCATCTGCTAAAAGTTCTGTGATAACTAAAAAACGTATCTCTTGAGTTTTGGGAGAACTCCAACTAAGTCCTTGTGGAGTTCTCCCATATTTTTTGAAAGTTTTTGCGTAAAAAGTTTTATTCTTTATCACACTAAAAGAGCTGAAACTCTTTTTTGTAACAAGCTACTCTGATGAGCTTGCGCTAAAATAGAGCTTTGAAGTTTTGTCTGATTTTGATTTAATTCATTGATTTTTGTATCCATGCCACTCTCTTGCATAAAAGAGGCTGAACTCGTTAGATTTGAGACTGCTGAGAGAGAGTTTGTGATACTTACTGCGAACTGTTGCATAGACGAACCCACACTTGAGCGTGTAGTGTTTAGGTTTTCTCTAAAGCTTTGTATCGCACTTTGGTCTTCTATACTAAGCTCATCCAAACCACTCACTTCCAAAGAACCTGTACTCACAACACCTGCGCCTGTTTCAAAACTCATAGAATCATTTAACAAAGCTTTTCCGTTGTAAGTTGTCTCTTCAACGATATCTTGCATAGCTTGTTTTGTAGCATTAAATTCTTGGGTAAGCATATTTTTTTGGTCAGTACTTAAAGCAGCATTGTTATATCTTACAGAGAGTTCTTCTAACTTACTTGAAGATTTTGAGATATTTGAAAGGGCTGCATCAGCAACTTGTAACATCCCAACTGCTTCATTTGAGTTTTGCACTCCTTGCGTAAGCGTAGAAATCTGAGAGTTAAGTGCGTCAGCTATAAGTAGATTTGCACTATCTTTGCCACTAAGTTCTCTTGTCGCTGCGATCTTAGAGAGTATGTCAGAAACGCCATTTTTATTTTGATTTAGATAATTTAAATTTTGAGTATTAAAGCTATCACCGATTTTCATAGTTTACTCCTTAACTCTTAAGTAATCTATTATACTCTTGAAGGGTAAATTTGTCAATAAAAGAGAATTTTATAAAGTTTTTCAACTCTCTATTTTTGCAAGTAAGCGTAAACCCTCTGGGCTTAGAAAAGAGCGTAAAGTCCCCTCTATACGCCTGAGACCACCTTGTATGTTATACTCATTCATCTCTTCACCGATACTCTCTAAAAATGGATGCCAAAACTGCAAGAACATCAAGATAGTATCGCTTAAATGAAGTATCATGTTATCAAGAGGCAAATGCATCCAACCTTTGTTATGAAAATCAAGTAGCATTATCTCTATACGTTTTTTATAAGCAAGATTGTCTGTTTTAAATCTCTCTTTGAGTCTCTCATCACGTGAGAGCAAAAAGAGTAATTCTCGATAAAAAAAGCGGTATTTCCAAGAGATAAGGGCAAATTTTTTGTGTTGTTCATTTAACTCTTGAAGAGTTTGGGGGATATATGAAGTATCGGGGAAAAGTTCATCAAACATCCTCTCATAAAGTGAAAAGATAATTTCTTCACGATTCTTATAATGATAGTGTAAATTGCCAGGGCTTATACCCATAGCTGCTGCTATATGATTTGTTGTGGCTGCTTGTGTGTTAGAGGTGTTGAACAACTCTAAAGCAGTTTCTAAAATCTTATCTTTTGTTTTCATGTTAACTTCTCCGCATGAATTGTACCAAAATGTTGTTTATCTCCACAAAAATCCACTTACCTTTGTACTCATAAATATAGAATCAAAAACAACTTCTGCACTTTGTGTGCTTGCACCAAAACATACATGTAAAGGTAAAAGATGCTCTTCTCTTGGATGGGCATACCTGGCCTCAGGTGCTTTATCCCACTTTATAAGCTTTGTCTTTGTGCTCTCATAATCACCACTTTGTAATGTTTCTTGCAACCACTTATCAAACTTTTCTCCTTGAATACTTGGCGAACCATAAGCCCTCATGTTGTGAAAGGAAAGACCAGAACCAACTATCAAAACACCCTCTTCTTTAAGTTTTCTTAGTGCTTCTCCCATTTGGATATGTAACAAAGGAGAGAGTGAGTTTGATAAAGAGAGCTGAATGATAGGGATATCTGCTTTTGGATACATGAGTTTTAGTGGAACAAACATACCATGATCATAGCCACGTTTTTCATCTATAACAGATTTTAACCCTTTTACATGTAAGAGTTCTTGAACCCTTTTTGCTAGGCTTGGACTCCCTTTTGCCTTGTACTCAATCTCATAAGACTTTTCTCCAAATCCATAGTAATCATAGATGAGTGAAGGCTCACTCGCCCCTGTAATGCTAGGTTGCGTCTCTTCCCAATGCGCACTGATAACAAGGATAGCTTTTGGATTTCCTAATTTTGTTGGTATGTTTTTTAAAAAAGCAGTTAATTCACTCTGACTTGGTTCATCAAAGAGTGGCAAAGGGCCTGCTCCATGAGGAAGATATAAAATCGGTAGCATGATTTTCTCCTAAAGTTTGGGGAGAGAAAACTCCCCGATAAGAACTACTGACGTATGCCTTGTGCTTCTATGAGAAGCTTGACAGTTTCATCTACAACAACACCACCTGTCTCAAGTGCTTTGTTCCAAGTTAAGCCAAAATCTTTACGATTTATCTCTCCTTCTAGGATAAATGCGCTACGAACATTCCCCCAAGGGTCTTTTATCTCTCCACCTATCTGGGCTTTTAGGACAACTGGCTTTGTAACACCTTTGATTGTGAGCTTACCATAAACTTTTTCTCCTTCTTGTTTTGTGAACTCAAAAGTTATCTCTGGATGATTTTGAACATCAAAAAAATCAGCCGAACGCAAGTGGTTATCTCTATCTTTGTTATCTGTGTTGATAGATGTAGCTTTGATAAGCCCATTGATAGCAGTAAATTTACCATCTGTGATGTCAAAAGTGCCTTCAAAATCGCTAAATTTTCCACTTACATTGCTTATCATCATATGTTTGACTTTAAAGCCTATATTTGAGTGAGTTGCGTCAACTTTATAGAGAGCCGCTGATGCGATTGAAGAGCTTAGCGCAAGAGCTGCAACTGTGTTGAGTATAAATGATGTTTTCATTTTAATTCCTTTTTTAGTGTATTTACTCTAAAAATATAACAAGATAAAACTTAAATCTATATTAGAGTAAATGCTCTAAATTATAAAGAAGATAAAATTTCATTGGAATTAAAATTGCTTCATACCATGTATCAACCTCTAAGGGGCATAAAGTGTTTAATGGCAAAAATATACTCATAACTGGTGGAACAGGGAGTTTTGGGAAAAAATATACAGAGATTTTACTCAAAAAATACAAACCAAATAAAATCATAATCTTCTCACGTGATGAGTTAAAACAGTACGAAATGGCTCAGGTTTTCAATGAGCCTTGTATGCGCTATATGATAGGAGATGTAAGAGACTTGGATAGGCTAAAAAAAGCGATGTATGGAGTACATTTTGTTATCCACGCTGCTGCTTTGAAACATGTCCCGATAGCTGAATACAACCCAATGGAGTGTATAAAAACCAACATCAATGGAGCACAAAATGTTATAGATGCTGCCTTAGAATCAGGTGTACAAAAGATTATAGCTCTCTCGACTGACAAAGCCGCAAACCCTATCAATCTCTATGGGGCTACAAAACTAGCGAGTGATAAGCTTTTCATAGCTGCAAATAACATAAGAGGTGCAAGACGCACTCAGTTTTCAGTTGTCAGATATGGAAACGTTGTAGGAAGTCGTGGTTCTGTTGTACCTTTGTTTAAAAAACTTATCGCGCAAGGAGCAAAAGAGCTACCTATAACTGAACTTGAAATGACTCGCTTTTGGATAACCTTAGAACAAGGCGTTGAATTTGTCCTAAAAAATTTTGAGAGAATGCAAGGCGGGGAGATTTTTATCCCAAAAATTCCATCCATGAAAATGGTTGATTTAGCTCATGCACTCGCTCCAAATCTTCCTATAAAAGTTATCGGTATAAGACCAGGAGAGAAGATGCATGAAATCATGGTTCCTAAAGATGACTCTCACTTAAGCTTAGAATTTGATGATCACTATGTTATCCAACCAACGATACTTTTTACCCAAAAAAATGACTTTACATGTAATGCTTTAGGAGAAATTGGCAAACCAGTTGCTCAAGGCTTTGAGTATAGCTCAGAAACGAACACTGATTGGCTTGATGCAAAAGGTTTGATGGAGATGATTGATTCATGATACCATACAGCAAACAATCCATCAATGAAGACGATATAGCAGCAGTTGTCAGCGCTCTTAAAGGCGATATGCTCACAGGGGGCAAAAAAGTCGAAGAGTTTGAAAAAGCTCTCAGTAACTATCTTGGCGTAAAGTATGTTTGTGTTCTAAACTCAGCCACTTCGGCTTTACATGTAGCATACTCGGCTATAGGTTTGAGTGAACATGATGAAATCATCACTACACCCATAACCTTTGCAGCGACTTCAAATGCCGCTTTGATGTGTGGGGCAAAGCCCATATTTTGTGATATCAAAAGCAACGGAAATATCAATGAAGAGAAGATTGAAGCGCTCATAACTCCTAAAACAAAAGCTATCGTACCAGTTGATTTTGGGGGCAATCCTGTTGCCATAGAGAAGATGAGAGCAGTGTGTGATAAACACAAACTCACCCTCATAGAAGATGCAAGCCATGCTCTTGGAAGTGAAATCAACGGAGTAAAAGTAGGAGCCCTCCCAGATATCGCAATATTTTCTTTTCATGCGATTAAGCCCATCACTACTTGTGGAGAAGGTGGAGCGATAGCGACAAATGATGAAAAAATCATTGAAAGAGCAAAACTTCTAAGAAGTCATGGTATCGTTAAAAAACAGTTTTGGAATTCCGATATGATGGCTCTTGGTTATAACTATCGTCTGAGTGATGTTGCCTGCGCTCTTGGGATGAGTCAACTTAAAAGACTTGATAGTTTTATCGCAAAAAGAAAAATGATAGCCGAGTTTTATGATGATATTTTTACAAATAACCCTTACTTTTTTACTATCAAAATACCTAAAAATGTAAAAAGCTCTTATCACCTCTATCCGATTCTTTTGGATAGAAACTTTTGGTGCTCAAAAGAGGAGATTTTTGAAGCTTTACAAAAAGCGGACATCGGTGTACAAGTTCACTATAAACCAACCTATCAATTTTCATACTATAAAGAGCTTTTTGGTGAACTTAGTCTCCCAAATACAGAAGATTTTTACAGGGCAGAACTCTCTATCCCTTGTCATCAAGAGATGAGTTTAGAAGATGCCTCTTTTGTAGCAAAAACACTTCTTGAAGTACTCAAAAATATTCAAGGATGTAAACGATGAATGTAGCTATCATACCAGCTCGAGGTGGAAGCAAGAGAATACCAAAAAAAAACATAAAAGAGTTTTGTGGCAAACCTATGATAGCCTACTCCATAGAAGCTGCAAAAAAAAGCGAACTTTTTGATAAGATTGTAGTAAGTACAGATGATGAGAGCATAGCACAAGTTGCTAAAAGTTTTGGGGTAGAGGTACTGGAGCGTCCAAAAGAGTTGGCTGATGATTTTACACCAACAATTCCTGTTATCGCTCATGCCATCAAAGAGCTTGAACTTTTAGAAGCCACCAGTGTATGTTGCATCTATGCAACTGCTCCTTTTGTACAAGCTTCGTTTTTACAAGTTGCTTACCAAAAACTTCTTACATGTAAAGCTTCGTACTGTTTTAGTGCTACAACTTTTGCTTTTCCAATTCAAAGAGCTATAAAACTAGAAAACGAAAGAGTTTCGATGTTTGAGCCACAACACTTTAACACCCGTAGCCAAGATCTCGAAGAGGCCTATCACGATGCTGGGCAGTTTTATTTTGGTCTGCCTAGTGCTTGGCTAGAGGGAAAAATGCTCTTTAGTAAAGACTCTACTATCATCAAACTGCCTAGATATCTTGTTCAAGATATAGATACCCTTGAAGACTGGAGGCGAGCGGAGCTTATGTATAAAGTCTTAGAAAATGAAAATCTGATATAATATCTCAAGGAGGCTATCATGGATAAAACAACACTACTTTTAAAACTCAAAGCACTCCAACCAATCTATCAAAAAGAGGGTGTATTACTGCTCGGTATCTTTGGCTCTTATGCAAGAGGAGAAGAAAAAGAGATGAGTGATATAGATATTCTCATCGAAACAACTCCTCAGTTTTTAAAAACTTATAAAGGGTTTAGAGCCTTTTCAAAACTTGATGAGATGAAAGAAGAGTTAGAAAAAATATTTCAAAAAAATATTGATTTTGTAGATAAAGAAGGCTTAAAACAGCATAACAACTCTTATATATTGGAAAATACACTTTATGTATCCTAAAGACGAATTGGTCAAACTCCAAAGCGCAAAAAATAAAATTGATACTATCTACGCCATCACCAAAAGGCATGGTGGCATTACAAATGCACTCAAGGACATAGAGGGACAACCAGCGATTCTCATGCTTCTTGTAGCTATTTCAGAGCAATTTTCAAAATTAGCTAAAAAACAATCTTTGATACTCACAAACTTTAATCAAGAAGATATTAAAGGATTGATTTCTGTAAGAAATTATATAGCGCATGATTATGATGGCATAAATCTTTCTATCATAGAAGATGATTTGAGAGAAAATATGCCAAAAGTTTTAGAAACTATCAACCAAATTTTAGAGAATGAAAATCTTATTTAGATGTGACAGCTCAAGTACCATAGGTCTTGGGCATGTTATGCGTGATCTTGTCTTAGCAAAAGAGTTGAGTGAAGATGAGATTCATTTTGCTTGCCAAAACTTAAAAGGCAATATCAATGAAACTATCCCTTATCCTTTACATGTACTCTCATCAAATGACCCAAAAGATCTGATAGAACTCATCAAAACTTTACATGTAGATTTGCTCATTATCGACCACTATGGCATAAAATATGAAGATGAAAAATCTATCAAGGAAGCAACAAAAGTGCAAATCCTAAGCTTTGATGATACCTATGAAAAGCACTATTGCGACATTTTGCTCAACCACAACATAAGCGCAGATGCCTCGCGTTATAAAAACTTAGTACCAAGCCATTGTGAACTTCGCTGTGGAAGTGCTTATACTCTCATAAGAGATGAATTTAAAAAAGAAAAAGAGAAAAAAAGAGATAAGACATATGATGTACTCTTAGCGATGGGCGGGGCCGATAGTGCAAATCTCAATATACCAATTCTTAAAAAACTGCCATCTTCTTACCATGTAAGCGTCCTTACTACAAGCGCAAATGCCAATTTGGAAGCATTAAAAGAGTATGTAAAAGACAAGCCAAATATATCTTTACATGTAAACTCACAAGAAGTAGCAAAACTCATAAATCAAAGCCGTTTTGCGATAACCACACCTAGTGTGATGGTGCATGAGATACTGTATATGGACATCCCATTTTTGGCGATTAAAACTGCTTCAAATCAGGACGATATATATGAGTATCTGAAAAAAAATGGTTACAAAGTTTACAAGAGTTTTGAAGAATGGTATGATTATGTTTTAAAACATAATGTAGAGGTTTATAATGTTTTACAATAGAGAAGCTGAACTTAAAACACTTGAAAATGAGTATAGACAAGAGAGTTCCTCTTTCACTGTTATATACGGCAGAAGAAGAGTTGGGAAAACAGCACTGATACAAGAGTTTATAAAAAATAAACCAGCTATATTCTTTTACGCTACAGAAGCAAATATCCTCATCCAGCTGGAAAACCTCAAGTCTCAAATTTTAACCCTTATCAACAAGCCTTACTTAAAAGATATCTCACTCCAAAGTATAGAGCAGCTTTTTGCCTTGATAGAAGAGTATGACTTCCAAAAAAAACTTGTTTTCGTTATAGATGAGTACCAAAATCTAGCAAAACTAGACAAAAGCACTTCGAGTAGACTCCAAGCTATATGGGATATCCCGCTAAAGTCAAAAAATATCCACCTCATCCTCTGCGGCTCTGTTGTTTCCATGATGCACAGCGAAGTCTTAGACTACAGTGCCCCACTTTATGGTAGAAGAACATCAAGTATTCATCTCAAGCAACTACAGTTTCGATATATAAAAAATTTTATTCCAAACTTGACTCTCGAAGATCAGATGAGGGTATTTGCATCATTTGGCACTATCGCAAAATACCTAGAGACATATGATGGCAAAAAAAGTTTTGATGAAAACATAAAAGATAATATTCTAAATAAAAATAGTTTTCTCTACTCGGAAGGGTATTTTCTGCTCAAACAAGAATTAAATGACTTGACAAATTATTTTTCCATCTTAGAATCCATCTCAAAGGGAGAAACAAAGATAGGCAATATCGCCTCAAAGCTTCAAGTACCAGTCACTCACCTCACAAGATACCTAGCAAAGCTTATCGATTTGGACATCCTCACTAAAGAGACTCCAATTACAGAACCCAATCCACTCAAAAGCAAAAATGGACGCTACAAATTTAAAGATAATTTTCTAGCATTTTGGTTTTTTTATGTTTATAAAAATTACAACTTTTTAGAAATCAATCAAACAGATGTTGTTTTACAGGAGATAGAACAAAACTTCAATGATAGATTTGTCTCTTTTGCATTTGAGGATTATATAAAAGAGGATATTTTACATAATCCTCAAAAATATCTTGATTTTGTGCCTTTAAAAGTTGGAAGATGGTGGAACAACAAAGAGGAAATAGATATCGTCGCATTTGACGATAATAACATAGCTTTTATAGAGTGTAAATGGCAAAATAGCCCTACATCTAAGAAAGTGGAGGCGGAACTAATCAAAAAATCCCTATCTCTCATAGGAGATAAAATCCCTAGCTATAAGGTGATAACAAAAGAGGATTATTTAGGTAAGAGCAATGTCTAAAATTACTTCAAATCAGGACGATATGTATAGGCACCTGAAAAAAATGGTTATGCAGTGCTGGAGAATTTTGATGAAAATATCTTAAAAGAAAGATTACCATGGAGACTATAGTTATAGCAACAATAAAAGAGTGGAATATATCCAATTTTTTTGCGTTACAAGAAAAATATAAAGACAAATATAATTTTATTCTTATCAAGGATGAAGATAAGCTAACTTTTGATTATCTTAATAAAATTACACCAAAATATGTTTTTTTCCCCCATTGGTCTTGGATTGTCCCAAAAAATATTTACAACAATTTTGAATGCATAGTCTTCCATATGACTGACTTGCCATTTGGAAGAGGAGGAAGCCCTTTACAAAACCTTTTACAAAGAAAAATATATCAAACAAAAATTTCTGCAATAAAAGTTGAAGACGGTCTTGACACAGGGGATATTTATCTTAAGGAAGATTTTGATATTTCTAAAGGGAGTGCACATGAACTCTATCTTAAAGCATCAAAAATCATCTTTGAAAAAATGATACCATTTTTACTGGAAAACTCTATTCTCCCCAAAAAACAAAACGGAAAAGCAACTATTTTCCAAAGAAGAATACAAAGAGAAAGCAATATTTTTCATTCACAATTTAAAGATATTAGGCAAATATACGATTTTATAAGAATGCTAGATGCTCCAAGCTATCCTAAAGCGTATCTAGATATGGGGGAATTTAGAGTAGAGTTTAAAAATGCTAAACTGAAAAATGGAAAACTCAGTGGAAATTTCGAGGTTAAAACAAATGACTAAAAAAATACTTATAGTAGCCGCTCATCCAGATGACGAAGTCCTTGGATGTTTTGGTACAGTTGCAAAGCTTATCAAGGAAGGATATGAAGCCTATACTTTAATCTTAGGAGAAGGAAAAACAAGTAGAGATGAAAAAAGAGAAGTATCAAGCAAGAAAACAGAACTTGAAACTCTCAATCAAGAAATTATCAAAGCAAATAGTAAAATAGGTATTAAAAAAGTTTTTACTTACAACTTCCCTGACAATAGATTCGACAGTGTGGACTTGCTTGATATTGTCAAAATTATTTCAAAAATAAAAGAAGAAATACAACCAGAAATTGTATTTACTCACTACAACAATGACCTCAACATCGACCATCAAATCACTTACCAAGCAGTTATTACTGCAACAAGACCCATGAAAGGCGAAAGTGTGAAAGAAATATATAGTTTTGAAATACTCTCTTCTACTGAGTGGAATTATCCCCTTGGTTTTTCTCCCGACACTTTTTTCAACATCAATGACACTGTAGATTTAAAAGTTGAAGCTATGCAAATATATCAATCTGAACTATGCAAATACCCTCACCCAAGAAGCCTAGAGGGAATTAAAATATTGGCAAATCTACGAGGCATAAGTGTTGGTGTAGAGTACGCAGAAGCATTCAAAAGTGTGAGAATTATTCGATGAGTATCCTAACAAGTTTTACAAAACTTCCACTAAATAAATTAGAAATGATTCTTGATTGGAGAAACAATCCAACAATTAAAAACAATATGTATACAAAAGAATGTATTACTTTGGAAGAGCACTTAAAGTTTGTAAAATCTCTTCAAAACTCAACAGAAAAAAAATATTTTTTAGTTTCAAATGATAACTTTGATATAGGAGTAATCTATTTTACAAGTATCTCTAAACTTTCTTGCTATATGGGAATCTACGCTAACCCAAATCAAAAAGGTGTTGGAGAATTACTAATGCAAGAAATTATTAAATATGGTTTTAATACATTATCGTGCCAAGCAATAAAAGCAGAGGTTTACAAAAACAACCAAAGGGCTATCAAGCTATATGAAGCCTTTGGCTTTACCACCATCAGTCAGAGCAAGAACCTTTTAAAGATGGAGCTAAAAAATGAAAATCGGTAATTTTGATTTACAAAATGATGGAGTATTTGTTATCGCTGAACTCTCAGCCAACCACAACGGCAATCTTCAAAATGCGCTCGACACCATAAAAGCAGCGCATGAGATAGGGGCAAATGCCATCAAGCTCCAAACCTATACCGCAGATACTCTTACTTTAAACTGTGATAAAGAAGACTTCATCGTCAAAGGCGGAACGCTTTGGGATGGCAAAAGCTATTATGAGCTTTACAAAGAGGCGTATACTCCTTGGGAGTGGCATAAAGAGTTATTTGAGTATGCTAGAAGCTTGGGGATAGATATCTTCTCAACGCCTTTTGACAAAAGTGCTGTTGATTTTTTAGAACAATTCAACCCAAGTGCTTACAAGATAGCCTCTTTTGAGATAACAGATTATGAGCTTGTTCGCTACACTGCTTCAAAGAAAAAGCCTATCATCATCTCAACTGGCATCGCCTTAAAAGAAGAGATAGAAGATGTTGTGCGTATCTGTAAAGAAGTGGGCAATGAAAATATCATTCTTTTGAAATGTACCTCAGCCTACCCAGCACCCCTAGAGTTGGCAAACTTAAAAACTATCCCTGATATGAAAGAGACTTTTAAAGTGGAAGTTGGCTTTAGTGACCATACTTTGGGCATCACAGCTCCTATCCTAGCTGTTGGACTTGGGGCTTGTGTGATTGAGAAGCATTTTATACTCAAACGCTCTATCGGTGGTCCTGATGCAGAGTTTTCTCTTGAAAAAGAGGAGTTTGCCTCGATGATAAAAGCGATAAGAGAAGCCCAAAAACTCTTAGGAACACCTACTTATAACACAGAGGTAAAAGATATCAAAGGAAGAGCATTTTGCCGAAGCCTTTATGTGAGTCAAGATATAAAAAAAGGGGAAGTTATAAGCGAAGAAAATATCCGCTCAGTTCGTCCTGGACATGGATTGCATCCAAAGTATCTAAAAGATATCTTGGGTAAAAAGGCGAAGAGGGATTATAGCTTTGGTGAGAGGTTTAAACTTGAGGACATTGAGTAAAATCAAATTTTTGGTACTATAATTGCTTTTAGAATTATAATTTCAATAAAGGTCTTAACACATGAAATCATACAAAACAGAACAAGAAGAGTTTTGGGCTGGAGAATTTGGAACAAACTATGTTAATCGCAATCAATCACATCATCTCATTGCTTCAAACATTGCCCTTTTTTCAAAAATAATTTCCAAGACAAGAGGAGTGACCTCCATTATAGAATTTGGAGCAAATATAGGTTTAAATCTACAAGCACTACATACACTCCTACCACATGCTTCCTTGAGTGCAATTGAGATTAACGATTCTGCGGTAGAGCAACTAAGAAAAAATGATTTCATACATATATACCACGAGTCTATTTTAGAAACAATGCTTACAGGACTTTATGATTTAACACTGATTAAAGGTGTTTTAATACATATAAATCCAAACGAACTTTCAAATGTTTATGAAAAGCTTTATGATTTTTCTAAACGCTATATATGCATAGTTGAATATTATAATCCAACTCCTGTTGAAATAAGCTATAGAGGATATGAAGGAAGACTATTTAAGAGAGATTTTGCTGGTGAATTAATGGATAAATACACTGATCTTAAGCTTGTTGATTATGGTTTTGTTTATCATAGAGATGCTAATTTTATCCAAGATGATTGCACATGGTTCTTGCTGGAGAAAAAATGAAAAATTATGAAGCTATTTACGAAAAAAATTTAAATGCCTTACGCATTGCAAATTTTCAACTTTGGAAGCAACTTTCTGATTTTCAAGAAAACAGCCGCTTTGAGCCTACTCCTCAAAATGAATACTTTGATATATTGGATACCCTAACAAATCAATTTTTTTATAACGATGTCTCAAGTGTGATGGAAAAGAATCTTCGCTTTTTTAACCAGTACACGGAACAGCCTTTTCTTTACTTTTTTGGTATAGGAAATGGATATATCATCAAGCAACTTTTAGATCAAACCAAGCAAACCATAACTGTCACAGAACCTTCCTTAGAATTACTTTTTATTGCTCTCCACTTGGAAGATTTTAGCACATTTCTCCAAGATAGAAGACTACAACTTTTTTTGGCAGATGAACTTGAATTTGCACCTCTTGTGAGTTATCTAAATCAAGATGTTCGAATTTACTATGCAAGGCTTTATAACTTACATCTTGGCGCTCCTATCTATCAAGCACTCTTTGAAGAAGCATACATCAAAACAAATAAGCTTTTTGTGGATGCTATGGAGTTTATCATCACCAATTCAGGGAATGACATCAAAGATGCTCTCATGGGACTTGAACATCATATTTACAATATCCCCCGTATGGTTGCAGGAACTCAATTCCAAGAGTTTATCAAGCATAAAAATGCCGATACAGTCATCATGGTTTCAACAGGTCCTAGCCTAACAAAACAACTCCCTCTTTTAAAAGAGATTCAAAACCATGCAACCATTATCTGTGCCGATTCTGCCCTCAGGATTCTTTATGCACACGATATCACTCCTGATATCTGTGTTTCGTTGGAGCGAATTCCTTATGTGGCTGAACTTTTTATCGATCTTCCTTCAAGCTATAAGCAAAAAGTTGTTTTTGTAAGAGCTTCATTAGAACACAAGTCTGTTTTTCCAACGCTTGAGGGGTGCAAAGATATACTCGTATTGAGACCGTATAAGTATAACACTTTATTTGGATTAGAACCTTATGGCATTTTGTGTTCTGGTACCAGTGTTGCCAATATGGCACATGAGTTAAGTGCTTTTATGGACTACAAAACGTGCATCATTATCGGACAAGATTTGGCTTATGCATCAGATGGAAACACTCATTCTAAAGGACATATTTTAGGAGAGAAAGACAGCTCTATCAGTGAAAAAGAAGAGAAGATTCAGATTCCCGCCTATGGTGGAGAAGGCATTGTCTATACCAATAGAACATGGCAGCTTTTTAGAAATGGTCTCATCCAAACAGTAGATGCCACTAAAAACAGGATGCTCACCATCAATGCTACTGAGGGTGGTGCTAGGATAGATGGAACAAAAGAGTTATCGTTCAAAGAAGCAATAGAGCTTTATGTTACCAAATCTACATGTAAAACCCCTCTCAAACTTCCTAAAACATCCAAAAAAGAAGCAAAAAAATACTATACCCTAGTCTGCGAGCAGATAGATACTATCTTAAAAGAGGGAGAAGTGCTTCAAAAAAAGTTTGAAGAGGCGTTTTTAACTCTTGCTAAAACATGTAAAAAGCTCGAAAAGCTCCCTGAGAAAAAACAACTCAAAGTATTCTCTGAAAAAAAGATTATCAAGCTATTGAACCTTATCTCCAATACGCGTGGTATCATGGAAGAAAATCTTTATTTTAAAAAGTTTTACTGGGAGCTCATGCAATCCCTTGTGGTTCACTACGAACTTGAATTGGCACGTATTAAGTGCATCAAGCCAAACTCTCAAGAAGACAACACTCTCAAAGCTCTCAACTGGATATTTAACCATTCACACTACTTCTATACGATAGCAGGAGGTATTGACAATGTCATATTCACGATCAAAAAAGCAAGAGAAGAGAGTTTGGAAGAGTTGCCAAAAAGTTTAGGGTTTTTGCTTAAAAGATAAAGTATCCCCAAAAGGGGATACTTTTTAAAAAGACTATTGAAGTAGTCTTAGTACATTTTCAGAGAAACGTGTATCGTTGCTACGCAACTTTACCGATTGTTACTACTGTAACAATCTCAACACGTTTTGCTGAACAGCATTAGCTTGACTCATAGCATAAGATCCAGACTGAGCTAGGATATTGTACTTAGAGAAGTTCGCAGATTCTGCTGCAAAGTCAACATCACGAAGTTGCGATTCAGCTGCTTTCACGTTAACTTGCGTTACAGAGATATTGTTCACAGTAACTGTTAGCTGATTTTGAACAGAACCTAGATCCGCTCTTGTTGCATCAAGCTCCTTAATAGCTGCTTCTGTGATGTCCATAGCGAGCATCGCTCCCTCTTTTGTTAGCATAAGACCAACAGCATCATCATTATCTATAGTACCATCGCCATTGCTATCTTTTTGTCCAGTCGTAAGCTCACTTAGTTTATGTGCAGTCACAATCTCTTCAAGATTAACTCCAGTACCAGTCGTTGTTAAACCAGCATCACTATAGTGCGTAGCTGTTACATCCATAACTTCTAAGCCATTTTTAGTAAGCTCTAGAGAACCTGCATATGTACCATCATTGATACCTGTTGCAAGAGTAAATGTCTCTAGCTTCATCGCTCTACCATCAGATTTGAGTGTTAGAGTACCATCCGCTTCTAGTGATGCACTAACGCCTGTAAGGTCTTTTTTCTCATTGATAGCTGTTACAAGAGCATTGTTACTATCTCCAGCAAGGATAGACTGACCAGATTCCATGATCACTACACCATTTATCTTCATATCTGCAGCAAGTGTCCCAGCTGAAACACCTATGAGACTATTTGCTTCAACATTGGCAACTGCTTTTACACCAGTAAGAGAAGTAGTCTCATTGATAAGGTCTGCTACACGTCCTAGACCAGTAGAGGCAACACCCTCTCCTGAAGTATTTGTCAACTGAACTCCTGTGAGATCTACACCTTCAACATTATACCTAACATAATCAGAGGCTTCAAATGGTGACCCAACAACCGCTCTAGTTGTCAAACTTGCAGTCGTTCCTCCTGCACTAGCAGTTGCCAACGCATTATCTGCGGTACCAATAATATTTCCAGCTGAAGAAATATTAGTAATTGTCAAATTCGATACTGTACCTGCTGTATCAGTAAGTTTTATAACATCACCTACTGCAAAACCACTTACATCAGAAACTGCTACAGTAACCGCGGCGGCGGCTGTTGTAACTGCAGTTGTTATTGCTGCTATTTTATTCGTATCTTCAGATACGCTACTTACAACAGATATAGTAGTACTTCCCGTAATAGCTTTTGCAAGCCCTTCCGTTAAATTAATTTGTCCATCAGATGTAATGCTTGCAATCTGATAATCTCCAACTCCATCAATTCGAATTGTATCACCTTTAGCTAATCCTGTTAAAGAACTAGCAGCAGAAATAACGCTTGATCCTTGAGCAGCAGCTGTAACAGTTGCTGTATTTCCTAGCTGTACAATATCATTTCGTGTAGCAATACTACCAATCGCCAAAGACTGCGTATTGTTAATAGATGCATTGATAGTTTGGTTAGAGTACGCACCGACTTGGAACTCTTTGTTAGAGTATTTACCAGAAAGAAGTACTTGACCGTTGAATGAAGTTGTTTTAGCGATGTTATCCAACTGCTCAAGCAAGCGATTAACGTCTTTTTGGATCGCTTCACGAGACGCTGTTGTTTGAGTGTCGTTCGCTGCTTGGATCGCTTTGGTTTTGATGGTATCGAGGATTTTGAGTTGCTCGTCCATCGCCTTATCTGCAGTTTGGATCAAACCGATAGCGTCATTTGAGTTAGCAATCGCTTGACCAAGACTGTTTGCTTGTGAACGAAGAGAGTCAGCGATAGCCATACCCGATGCATCATCAGCCGCTGTGTTGATTCTCAAGCCTGAAGACAATTTTGAAAGTGAATTGTCCAAACTTCTGTTATTCATTGAAGCCGCTGTATGAGCGTTAAGCGCTGCAATGTTAGTATTAATTCTGAAACCCATGATAAATCCTTTTATCTGAAATTTGAGGGGCATCCTTGCCACTCTTGTAAACTAAATCGTACATGTAAAAAAAAAGTTTATAGGGTAAAACTATTTTTTTTCATTTCTTCATTTAACTTTTTTTTGCTACAATCACAAAATCAAAAAACATATATATAGGTAATAAATGAAAAATCTCATCATAGTTGAATCTCCAACAAAAGCAAAAACTATCAAAAATTTTTTAGGAAAAGAATTCGAAGTTATCGCATCTAAGGGTCATGTACGTGATTTGCCAAAGAGTAGTTTTGGTATCAAAATAGAAAATGAAACTTTTCTTCCAGAGTATAGAACTCCAAGAGACCACTCAAAGATAGTTAAAGAAATCAAAGATTTAGCGAAAAATGCAGATAAAGTTTATATCGCAACGGATGAGGATCGAGAAGGTGAAGCTATCGGCTACCATATCGCCATGGCGATAGGCGAAGACCCAACAAAACTTCCTCGTATAGTTTTTCATGAAATTACTAAAAATGCTATAAACCATGCTTTACAAAATCCTAGAAATCTTGATCTTAACAGTATCAATGCGCAACAAACAAGAAGACTTCTTGATAGAATAGTAGGGTATAAACTCTCTCCTTTATTAGCTTCAAAAATCCAAAAAGGACTAAGTGCAGGTCGTGTACAAAGCTCTTCTTTGAAGATAGTTGTTGATAGAGAGAAAGAGATACGCTCCTTTGTACCTCAAGAATTTTGGTCACTTGATGGAGTATTTGATAAAACTATCGAAGCCATTCTTAGTAGTTTTGAAGATGAAAAGATAGAGAAGATGACTATCGCGGATGGGAAAAGAGCAAAAGAGATAAAAGAGAAATTAGAAAAACAAAGCTTTATCGTCTCTTCCATAGAAAAAAAGGAGAGAAAAAGCTCTCCTGCTCCTGCGTTTATGACATCAACTTTACAACAAAGTGCTTCTAGTATATTAGGTTTTTCTCCTAAAAAAACGATGATGCTCGCGCAAACACTATATGAAGGCGTTGCTACACACATGGGTGTGCAAGGTGTTATCACCTATATGAGAACAGACTCTCTTAACATCGCCAAAGAAGCTTTAGTTGCAGCAAGAGAGCAAATCTTAGAGCAGTATGGAAAAGATTATCTTCCAAAAGAGCCAAAATACTATGCAACCAAAAGTAAAGGTGCCCAAGAAGCTCACGAAGCTATACGTCCAACACTTTTAGACTTCACACCAGCAAGAGCAAAAGAGTATCTCAAAGGTGATGAACTAAAACTTTATACACTTATCTACAACAGATTCTTAGCCTCACAAATGAACTCGGCTCGATTTGAATCGCAAACAATTATCTTTAAAAGTGAAAGTGGAGAGTTTAAAGCAAGTGGTAGAAAGCTACTTTTTGATGGTTTTTATGCAGCTTATGGAGATAGTGACAAAGACAAATTACTCCCTGAATTAAAAGTAAATCAAAAGGTTGAACTTTCAAAACTTGAAGCAAATCAACACTTCACTGAACCACCTTCAAGATACTCAGAAGCTAGTTTGATTAAAAAATTAGAATCTCTTGGTATCGGTCGTCCTTCAACATATGCACCAACGATATCTATACTTGTTGCACGTGATTATATCAACATTGAGAAAAAACAACTTGTACCAACAGAGATAGCTTTTACCGTTACAGAACTTTTAGAAAAACACTTTCCTGAGATTGTTGATAGCTCGTTTACCTCAAATATGGAAGAGACTTTAGACTTAATTGCGGAAGATAAAGCTGATTGGCAAAAAGTTCTAGCAGATTTTTATACTCCTTTCATCTCCCAAGTTGATGCTGGATTAAAAAATATCAAAAGCCAAAAAGTAGCTATCCCAACAGGGGAAAAATGTCCTCTTTGTGATAGTGAGCTTGTTAAAAGAAAAGGGCGTTTTGGAGAATTTATATCTTGTAGCGCGTTTCCAAAATGTAAATACACACAAAATTTAGGTGGAAGAGTAGAAAAGAAAGAACTTGTAACACTAGATGTAAAATGTCCTGATTGTGGAGGAAATATCGTTGAGAGATTTTCTCGTCGTGGAAAATTTTATGGCTGTGCCAACTATCCAAAATGTAAATTTGTAGCAAATTTTGAACCAACAAATGAAAAATGTCCGAAATGTGGTGGGATGATGGGGAAAAAAGAGCTCAAAACAAAAAGCTACTATGAGTGCTTTACATGTAAAGAAAAAGTGGACATAAAAGCATGAGTTCTCCTATCTTTTTATGCGCCATCTGCAACGTCTCTAGTGGTAGTTGTAGTGAAGATTGCAAATTTTGTACTCAAAGCATACATCATAACGCCGATATCAAACGCTATAAAAATAAACCTGTTGAGCTTATCGTTACTGAAGCAAAACAAGCAAGAGCAAATGGAGCTACTGGATTTTGTTTAGTGACTGCTGGGAAAGGACTCAGCGATAAAAAAGTTGAATTTATCGCCAAAGCTGCTTATCAAATCAGACAAGAAGTTCCTGAGCTAGAAAATATAATCGCTTGCAATGGTACGGCAACTCTTGAACAATTAAAAGAGCTAAAAAGAGCTGGGGTCAACGCCTACAATCACAACCTTGAGTCTTCAAAAGAATTTTATCCTCATATCTGTAACACCCACTCATGGGATGAACGGTTTCTTACATGTATAAATGTAAAAGAGGCTGGGCTAAATCTTTTATCTGGTGGTATCTTTGGGCTTGGAGAAAGCGAAGAAGATAGAGAGAGCTTTATCGCGTCTTTAAAGGAGTTAGAACCAAAAACTATCCCTTTGAATTTTTTTCATCCAAATCCAGCACTTCCACTCAAAGTTGCACCACTCGATATAGATACTGCTTTATCTTTGATAACAAGAGTAAGAAAACAGATACCAAATGCCATGAAGATTATGGTAGCAGGTGGGAGACAATTCACTTTTAAACATCGACAAAATGAGATTTTTGAAGCTGGTGCTAATGCCATAGTTATAGGAGATTATCTCACAACTAGTGGCAGTGGAGCAAAAGCAGATATCGAAATGATTACTTCTTTGGGATTAAAACTAGCAAAAAACTGCCATGGCTGAAATCAACATCCTTTTTTCAATCTCTGTGATACTTTTTTTATCACCTTTTCTCTCAAGGTACCTTCGTATACCTACTCCATCGATTGAGATTGTTTTAGGTGCACTTTTAGCTTATTATGGATTGATTTCTGATTTTTATCTTTTTGAGATGATTGCACATGTGGGGTTTTTCTATCTTATGTTTATGGCTGGAACAGAAGTAGATTTGAAGATATTTATCAAAGCAGATAAGGCTATTTTAAAAAAAGCTGTTATCTATCTAATTTTCTTATATATCCTAGCAACTTTTAGTGTTTTATACTTTGATTTGCATGAAATCCTTATCATCATAGCACCAACACTTTCTGTTGGATTGATTTTAGCTCTTTACAAAGATTATGGGAAAAACGCTCCATGGCTTAATCTTTCGATGTTTGTAGGGACTATTGGTGAGCTAGTGAGTATCTCTTTGCTTACCTTTGCTGGTGCTGCTTTAGAGTTTGGTATAGGCTTTGAACTTTATAAAGCTGTTGCTTATCTAACCTTACTTCTTGGTGGTATGATAGTTATTTTTAAATTCTTCCATGTTATCTTTTGGTGGTATCCTGGATTGAAAACCTATCTTATGCCTTATGTAGATAAAGAAGAACAAGACTTAAGACTCTCTATGGCTCTGTTTTTTCTTATGATAGGCATCATGCTTGTCTTGCATCTTGAAGTTGCTTTTGGTGCTTTTTTAGCAGGCATCTTTATAGCTACATTCTTTGAGCATAAAGAGGATTTGCCACATAAAATCTCCTCCTTTGGCTTTGGCTTTTTGGTTCCTATATTTTTCATCTATATTGGTTCAACCTTTAAAGTTGCAAATCTCTTTCAAGAAGGAGTTGTACAAACCTCTTTTCTCATAGTTGCAATCATGCTTTTTTCGAGAGTTTTTTCCTCTTTTGTCTTTTATAAAAATTTAGATAAATTTGATATCTTAAGATTTGCACTTTCCCAATCAATGCCACTGACATTAATGATAGCTATTGCAACAATCGCCTTTAGATCCAATAGCATTGATGCACTTTTATATTCTGCTCTTTTGCTTTCAGCTATCTTTGAAGTAATCATAGGTATGATAGGCATCAAAGTGATAACTTTTTTACAGTCAAATATAAGAAAACTTAATTAAACGTGGTCATTTAAGTTAAAAAATAAAATTAATCTTACTTATCATCTTTTTATAATAAAAATGTGAGTATTATATTTGAAAATTGACTTGATAGTAAAAGTTAAATATATTCAGAAAGGATTTTTATGCCAAATAAAACGCTTACGGTAACTGACAATCGAACAGGAAAAAGTTTTGATTTTCCTATACTAGAGCCTACTATTGGACCTGATGTTGTTGATATCTCAGAATTTTACAAAAACACAGGTATGTTTACGTTTGATAGAGGTTTTACTTCTACTGCTAGCTGTCGTTCTCGTATAACTTATATAGATGGTGGTGAAGGTAAGTTAATGTATAGGGGTTATGATATCTCGTATTTAGCTACACAGAAATCTTTTCTTGATACTGCTTATCTTCTTTTACATAAAGAACTCCCAACAAAAGAGCAACTTGACTCTTTTAGTTTAGAACTAAAAAAAAGATCATTTGTACATGAAAGTATGAAAAAACTTTTTGATGCCTTTCCTGATAATGCTCATCCAATGGCAATACTTTCATCAGCTGTCGCAGCACTTTCAACATTTTATTTTGATCATCTTGATCTTGATTCTCCAGAAGAGGTAATGGAGATGGCACACAGGATAGTAGCAAAGATACCTACTATCGCAGCTTTTTCATATAGATACTCAAATGGACTTCCTGTCATCTATCCTGATCTCTCAAAAGGCTTTACAGAAAACTTTTTATATATGCTAAGAGGATATCCTCATCATCATGTAGAGTTATCTCCTATCGAAGTGCAAGCTTTAGATACTATCTTTACTCTCCATGCTGACCATGAACAAAATGCTTCAACAACTGCTGTTCGTGTTGTTGCATCAACTCATGCTCATCCTTATGCAGCTATCAGTGCTGGTATCGGTGCATTATGGGGAAGAGCACATGGTGGAGCAAATGAATCTGTTATCAGACAGCTTGAACTGATAGATAATGTTGATAATGTTGAAAAATACATCGCAAAAGCAAAAGATCCAAATGATCCATTTAGACTTATGGGCTTTGGTCATAGAGTATATAAAAACTTTGATCCAAGAGCTACGATACTAAAAAAACTAAGAGATAGACTCTCTGATGAGCTTAACATAAATTCACAATATGTAGAAGTAGCAAATAAAATAGAACAAATTGCGCTGAACGATGAGTACTTCGTAAGCAGAAATCTTTACCCAAATATAGACTTTTACTCTGGACTTATCTTAGATGCTCTTAAAATTCCAAAAGAGATGTTTGCTGTAATCTTTGTTATTGGAAGAACTCCAGGTTGGATTGCACAATGGATAGAGTTAAAAGAACAACCTGATATGAAGATAGCTAGACCAAGACAGCTTTATCTTGGGCCAAATGATAGAACACCTCAGTAGTGTTGTATTGTTTTTTAAGTAGAGATAGTTTTCTCTACTTAACTCTTATCTGATACCCTTCCTCAGTCTCTTCTAAATTATAAAGATACTGCCCGTCTAATTCTATTACTAAACGATAATACCCATTATGATTACCAAATATAACTTTTGTAAAAGGCTTTACATCTACTAAAAAATTCTTTGTTGTAAAGGAGAGGTCTTTTTTGAAGTCTATAACTATCTTATATGGGTCTGTAACTAAAAAATCCCTTAGTTTTTTATCTTTTGTTTTAATCCAAAGATTGTTTTCTATGAAGTCTATTGTTAGTCTATTTTGAAAATCCACACTCTTTTTAATCTCTATTTTTACTTCACTCTGTTCTTCTTCATCACTTATGGAAGGTATTGGCTCTTGCATAGTAACGGATTTATCTTGCAATTTTTGCAATACAAATTCATCATGCCAATCTATATTTTTATCGATTAAAACAACTTTACTTTCTATGCTTCCATCAAGATTTTGATAATGCAGTTCCATACTTTTTAAAATTCTTGCACTACTAGGCAAAGTAATACTTTGTGCTACAAACTCTTTTCGAGTATCTTTTATACTTGTGGCTTCGCCAATGTCTTTTGAAGATTTTAAGGGAACAAAAGGGTTTTCTCTAGCAAAAAGAGCTACACTTAAAAACAAAAAAAACAAACTTTTCAACATCTTTATCTCCCTTTACTATCAGGGTCTAAACCTTTTAATTCAAAATACTCTTTTTGTAAAATCGCATTTTGTTCTTTAAGGTCTGAAACCTTTTTTTCTAAAACTTCTTTATCTGATTGCAAGTTCAAAAGAACATCTAAAGAACTCTTTCCAAAAAGTAAATTTCCAACATAGATACCAAAAAAAACAACCACAAAAAAAAGAAGAGTTATCTTAAGATAAAAAAGGACTCCTCGTGGATTACCCTTTATCTGTTCATCTAACTCTTCTAGTATTTCGCTCATTTATTTATGACTACTTAAAAAGCTTTTGCCCCAAATATTCACTTTCGCTAAGCTCTAAGCCAATCTCTAAAAGTCTGTTATATTTTGCAATTCTATCACTTCTTGCTGTACTTCCAGTCTTAATCTGTCCACAGTTTAGTGCAACTGCAAAATCAGCGATAAAGGCATCTTCACTTTCACCACTTCTATGGCTCATTACACATTTATAGTTATTTCTTTGAGCTAATCTGATAGTTTGCATAGTTTCACTAACCGTTCCGATTTGATTTGGTTTGATTAAGATAGCATTCGCGATACCTTGCTCTATCCCTTCAGCTAAAATTTTTGCATTTGTTACATACAAATCATCTCCAACAAGTTGCACACTTGAACCAAGTTTTTGAGTTAAAAGTTTCCATCCTTTCCAATCATCTTCACTAAGTCCATCTTCGATAGAAACGATAGGATATTTTGCACAAAGATTTGCATAGTAATCCACAAGTTCTTCGCTACTTAATTCTCTGTTTTCACTTTTAAGTACATACTTCCCAGCTTCATTGATAAGCTCACTAGCAGCAACATCAAGTGCGATAGCAATCTGCTCACCTGCTTTATACCCTGCTTTTTCAATCGCTTGCATGATAACTTGAATAGGCTCTTCATTTGATTTAAGATTTGGCGCAAAACCACCTTCATCGCCTACAGCTGTTGATTCACCCATATCATTGATGATTTTTTTAAGGTTATGATATACTTCAGCACTTGCACGAAGACCCTCTTTAAAATCTTCAAAGCCTATTGGCATAACCATATATTCTTGAAAATCTACTGAGTTATTTGCATGTTCTCCACCATTGATGATATTTAGCATTGGAACTGGCATAGTCATAGCATTCGCACCACCAAGATATCTATATAGAGGTATATCTAAACTTTTTGCTGCTACACGTGCAACTGCCATACTCACTCCAAGAACTGCATTTGCACCAAGATTTGAGTAATTTTCCGTTCCATCTAGCTCTTTCATACACTTATCAATAGCAGCTTGATCATATGGACTCATTCCTATAAGAGCATCTGCGATTTGAACATTGACATTTTCACATGCTTGCAATACACCTTTGCCCATATATCTAGCATCATTGTCTCTAAGCTCTAATGCCTCTCTTTTTCCTGTACTAGCACCGCTTGGAACTATCGCATTTGCACTTGATCCATCACTTAAAATCACAGTTGCTCTAACTGTCGGATTACCTCTACTATCCATAACCTCATCTGCAAAAATATCATCTATATAAATCACTTTTTCTCCCTAGTTATTCTATCTCTACTTCAAGTTTCCCACCCAAAGCCTCTTTAATTCTATTTTCTATCTCTAAAGCAACTTCTGGGTTCTCTTTTAAAAATGCTTTTACATTTTCACGCCCTTGCCCTAGTTTGGTCTCTTTATAGCTAAACCAAGCACCACTTTTATCGATAACATCTAGCTTCACACCATAATCAACCAGTTCTCCTTCTTTGGAGATGCCCTCACCAAACATGATATCAAACTCAGCAACTCTAAAAGGAGGAGCAACTTTGTTTTTGATAACTTTTGCTTTTACACGATTTCCTATCTGATCTTCACCTTGTTTGAGTGTAGCTACTTTTCTAACATCAATTCGTACTGAAGCATAGAATTTTAAAGCATTTCCACCTGTCGTAGTCTCTGGGCTTCCATATCCCATCGTTCCTATCTTCATACGGATTTGATTGATGAAAACTACGGTTGTATTCATTTTATGAACAACACCAGTGAGCTTTCTAAGAGCTTGAGACATCAGACGTGCTTGAAGACCCACATGTGTATCTCCCATGTCACCTTCGATTTCACTTTTTGGAGTAAGTGCAGCAACAGAGTCGATAACGATGACATCTACTGCTCCACTACGAGCAAGAGTCTCTACGATATCTAAAGCTTGTTCACCAAAATCAGGCTGAGAAACAAGAAGATTTTCTGTGTCTACGCCTAAGTTTCCAGCATACTTTACATCAAGTGCGTGTTCAGCATCCACAAATGCACAGATACTTCCTTTTTTCTGAGCTTGTGCGATAATCTGTAAAGCTAAAGTGGTCTTTCCTGAGCTTTCAGGTCCATACACTTCTATGATTCTTCCTTTTGGAACACCATCAACTCCTAAAGCGATATCAAGCCCCAAAGAACCTGTACTAATAGCGTCTATCGGTTCAATCTCTCTATCGCCTAAACGTACTAAAGCACCCTTACCAAAAGCCTTATCTATCTGCTTTACAGCTAAATCTAAAGCTTTTCTTTTGTTTTCATCAATTTGCATATATTAACCCTTTTATATGAATTTTTATTTTATCATTTTGTGCTTGAAAAAGTCTTTAGAACTTTTTTATTTCATTTTATCTCAAAAAAGTTTTACTGCAAAAAAATATTTCATTTCGTAATATTTAGTAAAAAAGCTTTACATGTACACCAAGCTATTCAACGGCAACCAAAGCCTTTAGATTTTTACATGTAAAGAGTTTGACACTTTCACTCTTAAGTGATTTTAACTCACTACTAAACCCTCTTTTTGCAAAAATCAAGAACATATCTGCTTTTATCCCAACTGCCTCACAAGTAGTTTTTAACTTCCCTAATTCACTCTTCTTTATCTTAGCATTGCTATATTTGCAAACACCTACTATAATCTGATTTGCACGAGTTCTTCCTACTAAGTCTAACTCATTTTTTTCATCCCAGTATCTTCCAAGCTCATAGATTCTATCTTCTTCAAAACTTTTTCTCACAAACTCATGGCAAAGTTGTTCAAAAACAACAGCCCTTAAATCACTCAATTTATTTTCAAAGTTCTCAAAAAACTCCGTATAATCTCCCTCTTTGATACCTCTAAAAAATGGTGAAACAAGGGCAAACCAAAATCTTAAAAATGGTGAAGCAAAATGAAGTTTATCAGAAACTTCTTTATTAGAATTATTTGTTTTTAGGTGATGATAAGAACTCTCTAGTGATAAAATGCCATTTTTTCTTAATGTATTAATACACTCCATACCCTCACTAAAAGAGACTTTTGCTCGCTTAAAAGCAGAATTTGTCCTTCTATCTCCTCTAGCTAAACCACTTAAAATAGCGTGTAAAACATTTTCTCCATCAGTAAAATCACTCACAAGATTTCTTAGATTTTTGTACTCATCTAATATATGTTTTTGTACGAGTTCCTCTATGGGTTTACTTGTATCTAAATGGATATCCAATCCTCCAAAAACACTAAAATAGTCTATCGCAATTTCCATATCGCTTAATTTATTTGTTTTACAAAAAGCACTAAACTGCTTTTGTATGGATTTATCAATCTTTATAATGTTCTATCCTTTTTTATTAACATTATACTCATTTTTCATGCCTTTCTTATCAAACTTTTTATATAATACTAAGACAAACAAGCAAGGAATTTCTCAAATGAAAAAGGTTAGCGTAGCCCACTCTCCTGATGCAGATGACATTTTTATGTATTATGCTATAAAATTTGGTTGGGTTACATTAGAAAATACAGAATTTGAAAATATCGCATTAGATATACAAACACTCAATTTTGAAGCACTTAAAAACACTTACGATGTAACAGCGATTAGTTTTGCCCTTTATCCTCTCATCAAAGACGAGTATGCTCTTTTAAAAACAGCTGTGAGTTTTGGCGAGGGATATGGACCAAAAGTTGTCAAACTAAAAGGCAAAACACTAAAACCCAATTTTAAAGTGGCTATAAGTGGTGAACACACAACAAATGCGATGCTTTTTAAGATAGCCTATCCAAAAGCCAAAATCATTTATAAAAACTTTTTAGAGATAGAAGATGCTGTACTCAAAGGAGAGGTAGATGCTGGTGTACTTATCCATGAGAGTATCTTGACTTTTGATGAAAACCTAGAAGTTGAGCGTGAACTTTGGGATATCTGGTGTGAACTTAGCGGTGGTGATTTACCATTGCCTTTAGGGGGTATGGCTCTTCGTCGTTCGCTTCCTCTTAGTAGTGCTATCGAGTATGAAGAGACTCTCATCAAAGCTGTACATGTAGCAAATGCTCACAGACCTTTACTCTCAAAAATGTTACTAGAGAGAAACCTTATCAGAGTAGATGCGCCTACCCTTGAGAAGTATCTGAAGCTTTATGCCAATGACACTTCGATACAAATGAATGAACTCCAATACAAAGCCATAGACAAGCTTTTTGAGATAGGATATAATCATGGTTTCTATGAGACGCTCATAAGAGCTGAAGATTTTCTCATTCCAAGTGAGTATCAAGAGTTAAGGAATAGTTAAGATGAAAAAAAGTTTAGAGTTTAGCCCTGACCCCTTTTCACTCTCTAGTGAGAGGAATTTTTTCTGGGCTTTGCTCAGAAAAAAGGAGAAATAAAGATGGAATCTAAGTTAATCGGACTTGGTGTAGAAACTTTTAAAATGGCTCTTTATCTCTCGATGCCTATGCTGATGGCTGGTCTTATAGCGGGTCTTGCTATCTCTATCTTTCAAGCAACTACACAGATAAATGAGATGACACTAAGCTTTGTACCTAAGATTATCCTTGTTATCATCGTAGCTATCTTTACTATGCCTTGGATGATGAATATGATGATAGAGTTTACGACTCGTATCATAGAGATGATTCCTACTTTTATATTTTGAAAACACTCAATTTAGCATCTTATAGCTCGATTAAAATCGGTCCCATGGTAGAAGTAGCTCTACTAAAAGAAGAGATAAAAACCTCTGCTTATATCATAGGAGGATGCAACAACCTCCTTTTTTCACAAAACATTCCTCCATTGGCTATGCTTGATAAGTGTTTTGAATTTATCTATATAAAAGATAATCTCTTACATATAGGAGCAGCAACACCTAGTGGCAAAATCCTCTCCTTTGCCAAAAAACACAATTTAGCAAATTTTGAACTTATGCAAAAACTTCCAGGAACTCTTGGGGGAATGATAAAGATGAATGCGGGCTTAAAAGAGTGGGAGATTTTTAACTCTTTAGTGGCGATTAAAACAGATAAAGGCTGGAGAAAAAAGAGTGAGATTGAGTATGGATATAGACATACAAATATCAAAGATACCATATTTGAAGCAACTTTTGAGATAAAAGATGGCTTTAATCATAACTTACTTTTGATGTTCAAAAAACTAAGAGAAAACCAACCAAAAGAACCAAGTGCTGGAAGTTGCTTTAAAAATCCTCCAAATACTTATGCGGGAAAACTTTTAGACGACGCTGGCTTAAAAGGTTTTCAAGTAGGCAACATGGCTTTTAGTAAGACACATGCTAACTTCTTGGTCAATCTTGGTGGCGGTACTTACGAAGAAGCTATCACACTCATTGAGTATGCACAAAAAAAAGTTTTAGAAGATTTTGGTATCCATTTAGAGCTAGAAATCCAAATCTTAGATACTACAAGAGCTTAGGATTTACCCTAATATCATCAATACCTACAAACAATTTTTGTTTATAAGCTTCGAGGGCATAACGTCCTATCATGGCAGCATTATCTGAACAAAACTCCAAAGGGGCTACTAAAAGTTGCGCGCTATTTTGCTCACATAAAGCTTCGATTTGCGCTCTTAAGTACTGATTTGCACTTGCTCCACCCACAATAGCAAAGTTTTTAAACTTTTGCGTTTTAAAAATCTTTTTAAGCTTTTGTACCAGATGTGTCACAGCCTTTTCTTGAAAACTCGCGCAAATATCGCAAATGATTTGTTCACTAGGATTTTCGTGCTCTAAAGTAGCAAGTCTCACTTGATTTTTAAGCCCTGAGTAGCTAAAAGCTATTTGCCCTGAATTTGAAAGAGGTACTGTAAAACCAAAGGCTTTGGCATCTCCTTTTTTTGCATACTTTTCAACGATAGGACCTCCTGGGTAGCCTAGTTGTAACATTTTTGCTACCTTATCAAAGCTCTCTCCAAAGCTATCATCTAAGGTTGTAGCGATAAGATTTATTTCATGAAAACTCTTTACATGTAAAACTTGTGTATGCCCACCTGAGACGAGTAAAACTCCTAAGGGAAATGTCTCTTCTTGCTTATCAATAAACAAAGAGTAGATATGCCCTTTGAGGTGATTAACAGCGATTAAAGGCAAGTTTAAAGAGATGCTAAGAGCTTTTGCCATGCTCACACCCTCAACTAAGGTAACTGAAAGTCCAGGTTCATTTGTAACAGCGATGGCTTTTAACTTGGGAAAATAAGGCTTTACATCTTCTAAGATATCGGGGAGTGCTTTCGCATGGAGTCTTGCAGCGAGTTCTGGAACAACTCCCCCATAATTTGAGTGTTCTAACTCTTGAGAAATTTTTCTATGAAAAACAAGTTTAGCATCTTCTATACGAGTGATAGCGATAGAGCTATCATCGCAACTACTTTCTATAGAAAGTATCAAGATTCACCTACAAATTCAACTAAAATCATGCCAAAAAATTTATTTTCTTCTTTGCTATCGTAAAATTCTACACGATATCTCTTAGAGTCTTTATCGATAGAAAAACGTTTTAAAAAATACTTCTCTCTGATATTTAATCCCGATTCATTAGAATGTTTTTGGTTTACATAGCCTATGGCATTGACTCTTATGCCCTCTTGTGGGATAACGTTAAAATACTCTTTAACCTCAACCAAACTACCAAAATGAACCTCTTTTTCTACGCCATCAACATCTATCTTAATAGCTTTTTCAAAATGCTCATAATCAAGATACTCTGGTACTAAGGTAGTTAACTTTTTATTGCCATAGTAAACAACATACTGATTCTCTTCTTCTAAAACCGTCATAACAGGAGAACTTGGCTTAAAAGTTATCTGATCACCTTTTTTTACAGGAAAATAGCTAATCCAAGGACGGATACGAGAGAGTGGAATGAAAATCTTTTTATCGTTAAAAGAGATAAAAATATCATTATCTATAACATCTTTAAGAGCATGAGCATTAAGTTCAAATTTTCTTTTATACTCAATCCCCATAATATCCATAAATTTTTCTAAAGAGAGCAGTTTATAATATACTCTTTCATTGACAGGTAGCTCTTTGCTTGATTCATTACCAAAAGCTGCTTTCCCAGCATTAAGAGCAAAGTAAGTCAGCGTCTTACTCATCTCTTTTTCTTCAAAAGTTTTTTTAAGATACGTTTGAGTGTTTTTTGTGTGAAACTTATGTTCAGAGTCAAGAAGATACTGATTTACATGGGCATCAACTTCACCAGCAATTTTTTCTAAATCCCCATAAGCTACCCCATCAATCTTCGCTTGATCTATGATAGTTGCTTGTCCCCATCGTCTTGGTTGATGAAGGTTATCTATATACTTTTCTCTATAAAAACCACTTCCATCATGTAGGTTGATTACCATTTTCACACTCTCATCAAGGATGAGTTTTTTCATACGTTCCACAAGATAATAATCTGGGTCATCTTTAGAGAGATTATCAAATTTTCTATTTAAATCCCCATTTGGTCCACGAGAACTTTTGATAATAGAATAAAAGTTAAAATTTGGAACTATCCACACTGAGCCTTTTGTAATCTCATAATGTGTTGAGAGCAAAGATGCAGCCATGAAACTTCCTGGTTCATCTCCTTGTATTCCACCTACGATTAAAAGCCTATTTGTACTGTTTTCATCACCTTTTTTTATGAGTGCAAAATCAAAATTTTGACCCCACAATAAAGAGGTCAAAAAAATAATTAAACTAAACGATCTTAACATGCCAAGGTTCAAATCTTACTCCATCTTGATTATTTATTGTATATCTCATAGAGATATAAGAGAGTTGTCTCAATCTCCAAAACTCCCTTGTAGTTGCAAAGGAAACTGTGAAATTTTTATATCCCCAGCCTTTTTTACCCACATCAAAATCTCCAATAGAGTGGTATGAGTAAGCAGGAGGGGCTAAAGAGTGAGCAGCTTCTGTGATATTACCACCCGTACTTTTGATTTTGTTAAAGTAAAGATTCATCTGTTTTACCACACTTCTTACCCCAGAAGTGAGGTATAAAGAGTCTCCAACATCTTTTATCACTCTCTCAAAAGAGTCTTTTGAGTGCCCATGAAAGAGATAATGTCCCGTTCCATGTACTTTAAAAACATCTTCTTCTTTGATAATAGCACTAATAGAATCAACTGTTTTCTTTCCATAAAAACCGTACTGTGAAGGGTCTTCATAAAACATTTTTTCCATAAATTCCACTTCTTTTGCGCTAAAAGCATCAAGCTGAGAGTATCTTGCAGCAACTTTGAGTGTTTCGTCAAAAGAGATGATGTTAAAGTTTCCAAACCCTACAATCTGCTTTACATTTTCTATCTTATCGCAGACAGATAAAAAAACAGGAATATCACTATCTGCCATCCAAACTGAGGTATCTTCAGGGCTTTTTACATTTGCAACAGCACTTACAGCGCTCCCCAATACCAATCCTAAAAATGCTCTTCGTTGCATCGTTGTTCCACACTCATTTTAAAGATAATCCCTTATTATACCATTATTTCATTTCTAATTATTTTAATTTTACTTAACTATTTATATAAAATTTTAATTTAATTAAAGTTTTATTTTAAATCAATAATGGTACTATAATTTTTTTAAATTTTTTGACTAAGGATTTTCGTGGAAAAAAAATCAATATTTAAAAATATCGGTTTTCAAATTATCGTAGCAATGGTCTTAGGGACTATTGTAGGTGTTGTTATGGGTGAGAGTGCTGCTATGTTTGCTCCTCTTGGTACAATTTTTATCCATTTGATTAAAATGCTCGTTATACCTTTAGTAGCAGTATCCATCATAGCAGGAGCGGCAAATCTAGGAGATAGTCCGAGTGCGGGTAAAATTGGTCTTGCCACTATAAGCTTTTTTATGCTTACTTCAGCTCTTGCTGTTGCTTTGGCTCTATTTTCAGGTGCAATTTTCCAACCAGGAAGTGGGCTTGATTTAAGTAGTGTTTCTCACATGTTTTCAAATCAATACGCAGACAAAGGTGCTCTTCCTAGTGCTATGGAAACTGTTATAGGTATGATACCTACAAATATCTTCCAATCTCTCATGGAAGCTAATATCTTACAGATTTTAGTCTTTTGTCTCTTTTTTGGAATTGCAATTTCAAAAATACCAAATGAAAAAAGTGCCCCACTCACATCAGGTTTAGATGGTATCATTCAAGCCCTTATCTGGATGGTAAACATCGTCATGTTAATCGCGCCAATAGGTGTTTTTGGGCTTATGGCAGAGTCTATCGGAACATATGGTTTTGATATGCTTACTCTTGTTACTAAACTTGTGATTGTATATATCGGAGCTATTTTAGTATATGGTTTTATCTTCTATCCAATCATGATAAAACTCTTTTCTAATATGTCTGTTATCAAGTTTATTACTGCTATGAAAAAACCTCAAGCAGTAGCTCTCTCAACAGCCTCTTCTATGGCAACACTTCCTGTTACTATGGAAACTTGTGAAGAAGATTTAAAAATATCAAAATCTACTTCTTCATTTGTTTTGCCTCTTGGAGCAACTATCAACATGAGTGGAAATGCTATTTATTATGGTTTAGTAGCGATTTTCTTTGCTCAAATGTACAACATTGACTTAGGGCTAGGAGGATATGCGGCTATCATCTTTACAGCTACTATCGGAGCTATCGGTCAAGCAGGTGTTCCAGGACCTTCATTTTTAGTAGTTGCTGTTTTACTTTCTGCTGGTATCCCGATAGATGGGTTACCACTACTTTTTGCATTAGATAGAATTTTTGATATGATAAGAACAGCTCTAAATATAACTGGTGACGCTGTTTGTGCTGTTATCGTCGATGGATTGAATGAAAAAAAAGATTCACTAGAACCAGTAAAAATATAAATACATGAGTCCACTTTAGTGGACTCTTCTAACACTCTACAACATTTACAGCAAGCCCACCAGAAGAGGTTTCTTTGTACTTTGCTTGCATATCTTTACCTGTTTGTAACATCGTTTTTATAACCGTATCTAAAGAGACATTATGTTTACCATCTCCTCTTAATGCCATTCTAGCAGCATTGAGTGCTTTAACTGCGCCCATGGCGTTTCGCTCAATGCAAGGTATCTGAACAAGCCCTCCAACAGGATCACAAGTAAGTCCAAGATTGTGTTCCATACCTATCTCAGCAGCATTTTCTACTTGTTCTATGCTACCTCCCATCGCTTCAGCAAGAGCTCCTGCTGCCATAGAACAAGCCACTCCTACCTCCCCTTGACAACCCACATCAGCTCCACTGATAGAAGCATTTTTTTGGTACAAAAGACCGATAGCTCCAGCACAAAGTAAAAAGTTAATCACCTTATCTTCATCAAACTCTTTACAAGAAGGGGTTAAAAACTTATTCATATAAAAGATAACTGCTGGGATTATCCCTGAAGCACCGTTTGTAGGAGCTGTTACAACCCTACAGCCACAAGCATTCTCCTCATTTACAGCAAGTGCCCATAAATCTACCCAATCAAGCACTTCTAAAGGGTCTATCATAGAAAATCCCTCTTTAGAGTGGAGTCTCTCATAGATACCTTTTGCTCTTCTTTTTACTTTGCTATTGGGTAATTCTCCCTCATTTTTACAACCATTTTCAACACACTCTTGCATCACACTCCAGATGTAAAGTAGCTCTTTGCGTATCTGTTTGAGCGGTCTAAAAGCTTTTTCGTTTTCCATCATTAACGCACTTATGCAAAGCGAATTTTCAGAGCAAAGAGACAAAAGCTCTTTTGCACTTGAAAACTCAAAAGGAACTTTTATCATCTCTTTTGGCTTGTCTATATCCTCTTCATCTAAGATATCGCCTCCACCGATAGAATAGTAGGTTTTTGCAAGCAATAAATTCTCTTTTTTATCGTACATGTAAAGCTTGATTGCGTTAGAGTGATAAGATAAAAATTTATCATGATACAGTACAATATCATTTTGAAAATCAAATGGTATTCGCTTTATCTCTAAAAGGTTGATTTTTTGTTTTTCAAGCATATTTTCAAAGCGCATTTTTGCAACTTTGATATCTATATTTTCAGCATCAAATCCCATCAAACCCCACACAATAGCTCGATCGCTTCCATGCCCTTTTCCAGTCGCACCTAAAGAACCAAAAAGCTCAACTCGTATATGAAAACACTCACTCAATAAATTTAAATGTGAAGCTTGTTTTAAAAAATTCTTTGCTATTTTCATAGGTCCTAGTGTGTGCGAACTTGAAGGACCAATCCCTACTTTAAAGAGTTCAAATACTGAGTGCATCTTTTTGTTTCCTTAAAAGAACTTCAATCTCTTTTGCCTCTACTGGTTTAGAGAAAAGAAAGCCTTGCATCTGCGTACAACCATGTTCTAATAAGAATTTACGTTGTAGCTCGGTTTCCACACCTTCTGCTAAAACTTTTAGATAAAGACCACTACCAAGTGCCATTATCGTTCTAGCAATAGCTCTATCTTCAAAACTTTTAGAGAGGTTTTCTACAAAAACTCTATCAATTTTTAGTTTGGTGATAGGAAGCTGTTTTAAGTAAGATAAAGAGGAGTAACCTGTACCAAAATCATCTATCGATATCCCGATATTGATATCTCTTAGTTTTTTAAGAAGCTCGATAGATTTTTTTGGATTTTTCATGATATAACGCTCAATCACCTCAACACCTAACCACTCTGGTTTACATCCTGTTTGTCTTAGCGTCTTTAAAATAAACTCATAAAGCCCATCTTGTTCAAGTTGACGTCCTGCAAAGTTGATAGAAACTCTTCCTGGATTTAAACCCATCTTATACCACTGACTAATCTGTTTCATAGCTTCTTGGCTTACCCATTTTCCAATCTCTATAATCAAATTACTCTCTTCAGCAATCTCTATAAAATAGTTTGGATAAACCAAACCTTTTTCTGGATGATTCCAGCGTATAAGTGCTTCTACTCCTTCGATAAAACCATCTTTGGCACTAACAATAGGTTGATAATGAAGTATAAATTGATTGTGAAAAAGTGCTTCTCTTAACTCACTTTCAACTTTGATTTGATGTTCTACCTCTTCATTCATCTTATTTGTGTAGAATTTATAATTATCTCTTCCCTCTTCTTTAGCTTTTAACATCGCTGTATCAGCATTTTTAAGGAGTTCATTTACATTTATTCCATCATCAGGGTACATACTAATGCCGATACTAAGTTTAACAGATTGTCTTACTTCTTCTAAAATAAACTCTTCTTGAAAACTATCTTTGAGTTTATGTAAAACATTTACAACGTCATGAACATCTTTACAATTATCAAGCACAATGATAAATTCATCTCCACTAAGTCTTCCAACGATATCAGACTCACGAATACCACTTTTAAGCCTCTTTGCAACTTGTTTTAAAAGAGCATCACCAAGATGATGACCATAAGAGTCATTAATATGTTTAAATTTATCAAGATCCACAAACAAAACTGCGACTTTATAACCTTCTCGCTTTGCTCTTTTGAGTAGCTGTTCTAATCTATCAGTGAGTAAAATTCTATTTGGTAAAGAGGTTAATGTATCGTGTTTTACTTGATATTGTAAAAGTTTTTTTTGCTCAATTGCCTTTGCATGTTTTAACATCAAACGACTCTCATAATGGCGAAGAATGCGTCTTAACCTACTTGAAAAATCAAGCATAATAAATAAGATAATAACAACAATAGCAAAAGAAACAGCAACAATCTCTACGATAGATTGATAGAGTTGCTTTTCTAACTCCTCTTCTTTGAGGCTTATCTCTTGTAAAACACTCGCCCCATAGGTATTTGTCCCTATAACCCAATCTAAATTTTCAAGATATCTGACAAAAGAGGAGTTATACTTTTTAGCTTCATCCGTATCAAACTGCATCGAGGTAGTATGGGAGATAAAAAAACCCTCTGGGGAGATTTTTGAACCTCTTATAATCTGATTTACTTCCGAACTTCCTTGTGAAAACTGTTGTTGTTCTTTTTTAGTTGTAATCAAATTACCATCACTATCATAAGCAAAGACATAAGCCCCATCGCTATAACTTATCTCATCTAAAAAAACTTTGGCTTCCTTTTTTACCCTCTCTAAGATATCCTCTTCATATCTTGCTGTTCCAACAAAAATCCCTAATGGCTTAAAAAAATAGATATAACCTATCTTCTTTTTCATCGGGGAGTTTAATTCATCTGGTTTATACCAAAACCATTCATAAAAATCTTCCTTTTTGGTTTTTGCAATCTGTATCAAATCTTGGACGATATAAGTTCCCTTGACATCTTGGTGGTTGTACATGTAAGTGTTTTCCATATAAGGCTGGGTTGGAAGTAAAAGGTTATAACCATTTAAATCGTAGATAAAAAAGTATCCACTCAAATTTTCAAAAAAACGAATCGGTCGTAATTTCTCTTTTATCTTTTCTATTATCTGTTTTTTGGAGAGGGTTTTGTTTTCATAATAGATATTTTCCATTATTTCAACAGCTAGTAAAACTAAGTGTTTTACTTCGAGTTTAGCCTCTTCTTTTAAAGCAGATTCATTTGACTGTAAAAATGAGGCAATAGTGTCTATACGTTCTCTAGCTTTTATTTTTGTCTCTTTGAGAAATTTTCTTTTTATCTCATCAATATCTCTTGAATAACGATCGTTTTCATACTTGATATAAATACTAACCAATAGCATAGTTGTCATAATTACACCAAGAACTGGTAAAAAAACAATCCAACGAAGAATCGGACTTTTCTTTCCATCAACCAATGACTACTCTCCAAATTTTTAGTACCTTTAGAGTACCATAAATTGCTAAATACTTCGCTAAAGTTCTTTTTTGAAAGGACTTTTTTGCTATAATTTTTCTATAATGAAAAAGAAAGAAACACTTATCTACTGTGCTTTAATGCCAGAGGCTAAACCACTAATCGGCTATCTTAAACTAACTCAAACAAAACAGGGGTATTTTGAAAATGAATCAATCTTGCTTTGTGTCGGTGGTATGGGCTTTGAAAAAACAAAAAATTCTCTGCACTCACTGTTTCAAGAGTTTCATTTTCAAAAAGCAATCAATCTAGGAATTGCTGGATGCAAAGATGAGACTATCCCTAAAGGCTCGTTATTTTGCACCAATCAAGAGTTAAAAGATATCGCTTATACTTCACTCACTAGCGTCTTAACTCCACTTACATGTAAAGATATGCTTAAGAGCACTCTAGTAGATATGGAAGCGCAAGTCTTTTTAGAAATCTGTAAACAATTTTTAAAAAAAGAGGATATTTTTGTGTTTAAAGTTGTTTCTGATTATCTTGATGATACTATTCCATCAAAAGCTTATGTCAATGAACTCATCCAAAAAAATATAAAAAAGATAACACCATATGTCTGAAAAATTTGATAATGCCATCTTGCATACTCCATTTCAATCTTTACATGTAAACACTCAAAACTTTTTACGGCTAAAGTCTTTGGAGTATAGATTAAGTTTTAGTGAGATACGAAATCTCATAGAAATCGCTATCGACTTACAAATGTGGAATGAGCCATCTTTACAAGAGATTTGGATAGATGATACACAAAAGAAAAAAATCCTTTTACATGTAAAGAATTTTTATGAGACAACAAAGCTTAAACCAAAAAGCTATCCACAAAATCCAACACTCAAAACAGAACATAAAATCAAGTTTTCTACCGTTGCTAAAGAGAGTTTAGGACTTGGTTCTTGTCCAGTGGCGAGTCCAAAAACTAGGTGTTGCAACCTTATGACACTAGATGCAGTCGAGAGTTGTGGGTTTGATTGTTCTTACTGCTCTATCCAATCTTTTTACAACCAAAACACTATCACATTCGATAAAAACTTTGCACAAAAACTCTCAAACCTCAAACTTGACCCTAACAAAAGATACCATATAGGTACAGGTCAAAGTTCTGATTCTTTGATGTGGGGGAATAAAGAGGGAGTTTTAGAAGCTCTGTTCACTTTTGCCAAAGCAAATCCAAATGTCATCTTAGAGTTTAAAACAAAATCACACAATATCTCCTATCTGCTTGAAAATGAAGTTCCCAAAAACATCATCGCTACTTGGTCACTCAATCCTCAAACCATTATCGACAATGAAGAGCATTTTAGTGCTTCTTTAGAGGAGCGTATCAAAAGCGCTAGAGCTTTAGCGGATATCGGCGTTTTAGTCGGCTTTCACTTTCATCCAATCATCGTTTATGAGGGATATGAAAAAGAGTATGAAGCCATAGTAAACAAACTCTTAGAGAGCTTTACATGTAAAGAAGTTGCCCTCGTTTCCATGGGAACACTTACCTTTATAAAACCTGTTTTAAAAAAGCTTCGTCAAAGAGCTATCGACTCTAAAATTCTACAAATGCCGCTCACGGATGCAAGTGGGAAACTCTCTTATCCACTACAAATCAAAGAGCAGATGTTTAAAATGCTCTACAAAGCATTTACCCCTTGGCATGAAAAAGTCTTTTTTTATATGTGCATGGAAGATGAAAGCCTCTGGCAAAAAGTTTTTGGATATGAGTATAAAAACAATGAAGCATTTGAAGAAGCGATGCTACAATCTTATTTTGACAAGGTAAAATCTTTATGAAAAATGTTCTTATGAGTGGTGGAAGTAGTGGCATAGGAAAAGCTATCAGACAAACTTTAGAAGAGGCTGGTTATCTTGTAACAAATATAGGAAGAAAGGAGGCTCAAATCATCTGTGATTTAAAAGAGCTCTCTTCGTTAGAAACTCTTGTGAGAGAGTGGCTAAAGGAAAATGAAGTTGACGTTCTTATAAATTGTGCTGGTCTTGGGGTTTTCGAGCCACATGAAGAACTCTCAACTACCAAAATCCAAGAGCTAATCGCTGTTAATCTCACTGCTCCAATCTTACTTACAAATCTCTGTTTAAGAAGTTTAAAAAGAACCAAAGGACATATCTGTAACATCACTTCCATTGAGGCGACAAAACACTCTAAATTTTCAGCTCTTTATACCGCTACAAAAAGTGGGTTGAGAGATTTTAGTCTCTGCTTGTTTGAAGAGTCAAGACGTGCGGAGGTAAAAGTCACTTCTATCAACCCTGATATGACCAAAACAGCCTTTTTTGATAATCTCAAATTTGAACCCTCTTGCGAGCCAAACACGCACCTACTCCCAGACCAGATAGCTCAGGCGATTCTTTTTATCCTTTCAAATGATGCCGCAATCCCTGATATGACCATAAGAGCACCAAAATTTGGTATATCTAAAAAAAACACTTTATGATAAAATACAAAAAATAAAAAAGGAACTACCTTGCAAGAGATGTGGAATAAAAAATTTGATAGAGAAGATTTTTTATACGGAATAAATCCAAATATTTTTATCAAAGAAAATGTCTCCTTTTTAAAACCTAGATCAAGAGTTATCTGTCTAGGCGAGGGCGAAGGTAGAAATGCTTTATACTTAGCAAAAGAAGGGTTTAGAGTAGAAGCCCTTGATGCCTCTGATGTAGGGCTTATGAAACTCCAAAAAAAAGCCTTAGAAGAAGAGACTGCTATAACCATACGCCATACTCTCATCGAAAACTGGGAACCACATGGTCTTTATGATGGAATTATCTGTTCTTTTATGCATCTACCAAAATCTGAACAAAAAGATATGTTTCTCAAATCTTTCTTATCCTTGCAAAATGGAGGTTATTTTATCGCTGAATTTTTTAGTGTTCATCAACTCCAATTCCAAAGTGGAGGACCAAAAGATGAGAATCTTTTGTATGATTTAAAAGATTTATACACTATCTTTTCAAACCTCCCATGCAAAATCTATAAACTCTGCGAAGAGATAACTACTCTTGATGAAGGGGCTGGTCATAAGGGAGAAGCAAGCGTTATAAGAGTTATTGTCAAAAAAGAACGTCAGGTTTTAAACGAACTTTTACAATCTCACTAGGAGCAAAGACTCTTAGAGGTGGTCCCCAGTAACCAGTCCCACTACTCACATAAACTTGTGTTTTAGGAGAGTGTTTATAGAGTCCGTGAAGATAAGGCTGGTCTAGTAAAACTAAAAGACCAAAAGGGAAAATCTGACCTCCATGCGTATGCCCGCAAAGAGCAAAATCTATCTCTTCTTCTTTTAACTCTTTGAGAAATTTTGGTTGATGCGCTAGTAAAATAGTCGGTAAATCCTCTCTTACACCATCTAAAGCTTTTTGTAAATTTGGTTCTAAAAAGCCTAGCCTTCTCCCCATCAAGTCATTGACACCAACAAGATTAAGATTATCGTCTATCAAAACATTTTCATTTTCTAAAACTTTAACACCCAGAGTTTTTAAATGAGCATGTATCTCTTTGACACCGTGAAAATACTCATGATTTCCACTCACAAAATAGACTCCATATCTGCTTTTTATCTGCTTTAAAGAATCTAATTTATGCCCGATTTCAGAAGCTTTTAAATCCACTAAATCACCAGTAATCACAACGATATCAGCATCTAATTCATTGATTTGTTTTACAATTGAGTCCATAAACTCATACCCTAAACTCTTACCGATGTGAACATCACTTATCTGGATGAGATTGACCTCTTCTTTTAAGCCTTTGATTTTGACATAAATTTCATTTATGATAGGTGCTTTAAAACCGTTGACAAACCCTTTCAGAACATAACTAGCGACTAAAATGAGCATCGTTATATCCAAAATCGTTTTTAACATCACTCGTCTTGACGCATCAAAAGGGACTTTTTGAAGTGGCAAATGAAACAAATCATATAAAAGAGCTACACAAAAAAGCATAAAAGAGATACCTATCAAAGAGGAAAAGGCATAATACCAAAAAACTGGCATACTGCCTGAACGAAGCATCGTAAAAAAGAGTATTTCACAAACACTCATAAAAACGATAAACCACTTCAGCTTTTTTGTATGTTTTTTAAAAAAATCAATCTTACTTAAGAATCTTTTATATACATAAACATTGATACCGATAAGAACAAGCGTAGCAACAAGAGCGAAAACATATCTAAACATATAAAAAATCCTTATAAATAAGCCTGCGCAATTGTATCAAATTTTTTTAAATATCAATGAAAAATCAACTTTCATCTTTTACATGTAAAGATGCCAAAAAGTATAAAGAGGGGTTTTACCCCTCTTTTATTTTAAAGCTTTAAAGTAGCGATTTGTCTCTTTAGAGATAACTTTTGAGAGAATTAAAAGTGCGATAAGATTTGGGATAGCCATCATACCGTTCATCATATCTGAGAAATTCCATACAAAATCAAGTTTCATCATCGCTCCAACCATTACCATCGAAACAAAGATAACTCGATAAAGTTTTACCAGATTTTCACCAAAGATAAACTCAAATGCTTTCTCTCCATAATAACTCCATCCAAGGATTGTAGAGTAAGCAAAAAGAGCTGTTGCTATGACAACAACGATAGTTCCAAAATCTCCCAAATGATATGCGAAACTTTGCATTGTAAGCGTTCCTGCACTCACTCCTTCTTGCCAAAAAGGCGAGATAAGGATGATAACAGCTGTCATCGTACACACAACTAAAGTATCTATAAAAGTTTGTGTCATACTGACAAGTGCTTGTTTTACTGGATCACTTGTTTTTGCCGCAGCAGCAGCGATAGGTGCTGAACCAAGTCCTGACTCATTTGAGAAAACTCCACGAGCAACCCCAAAACGGATAGCCGCAGCTATAGTTGCACCGACAAATCCTCCACCTGCTGCTATCGGATTAACCGCATGATAAAAGATAAGTCCAAAAGCTGAACCGATTTTATCGACATTCATAACCAATATAATGACAGCACAAAAAACATAAGCGATAATCATAAAAGGAACTAATATGGAAGTAAACTTACCAATTGATTTTATCCCTCCTAGAACCACTAAGGCTGTGAGAGTTAAAAGAGTAAGACCACTTACCCAAGTTGGTATCGACATCTGAGAATTTAAAATCTCTGCAACTGCGTTTGATTGGGTCATGTTACCTATCCCAAAAGCAGCACAAGCAGTAAAAATCGCAAATGCCATACCAAGTTTTGGTAATTTAGCTCCATAAGTAAGGTAGTACATAGGTCCACCCTTCATGCCGTTGGAACCACTTTGGCGGTATTTTACAGCTAAAATCGCCTCAGAATACTTCGTTGCCATCCCAACTAAACCAGTTACCCACATCCAAAAAACAGCTCCTGGACCTCCAAGAGTTATAGCTGTTGCAACTCCTACGATATTTCCTATCCCAACAGTTGCAGCAAGAGCTGTCATGAGAGCAGCAAAATGAGAAATCTCTCCCTCAGCATCATCTTCTTTTTTGAAGATAAGTTTAATCGCATGAGGCAAAGCCCAAAATTGCATCCCTTTTAAGATGATAGTGAGATAAACACCTGTTCCAACAAGAAGTATAAGCATCGGTGCACCCCACACAATGCCTGAGAGCCACGATACTAAGTTCTCTATGTACTCCATTTACTCTCCTTTAAAGTGATTTTCCCTTCCCCTAAATGACTTAATATCCGTCAAAATGCTTTGTTTTTGGCAATACTAAATTTAAAACAATCCCTACAATCGCACCAAGTCCAATACCGCTAAAAGCAACCGAACCAAAGTTAAAAGTCATACCACCGATTGCAAAAACTAAAATCATCGAAACGATTATCATATTTCTAGGGTCTGCTAAATCCACTTTTTGTTTTATCAAAGTCTCCATACCTATCGAAGCGATGATTCCGAAAAGTAAAAGCATAATCCCACCCATAACTGGAACTGGTATCGTAGAGAGTAAGCCTCCTAATTTACCTACAAAAGCTAAAACAATAGCAAATATAGCTGCCCAAGTCATAATCGCTGGATTGAAAGCTTTTGTTACAGTCACAGCCCCTGTAACTTCTGAATAAGTCGTATTTGGTGGTCCACCAAAAAATGCTGCGGTACTTGTTGCTAAACCATCTCCAAGAAGCGTATTTTTAAGCCCTGGTTTTTTGAGATAATCTCTTTTGGTAACATTAGAGATAGCAAGCATATCTCCTATATGTTCAACTGCTGGAGCGATAGCAATAGGTAAGATATAGATGATAGCTTCTAAGTTAAACTCTGGAGCTGTAAAGTTTGGCATACTAATCCAAGCAGCATTTGCTACTGCATCAAAATTGATAAGTCCCAAAAATAAAGCGACAATGTAACCAGCGGCTATACCACAAAGGATAGGTAAAAGTCTAAAGATACCTTTTCCAAGAAGTGTCACAAGTAAGGTTACAGCTAGTGAAACCAAAGCTATCGTAATAGCTTGATTGAAAGGTACTAAAACGATAGCACCATCGCCAGTTTTTCCCATAGCCATATTTACCGCTACTGGAGAGAGGATAAGACCTATGGTCATGATAACTGGTCCTACAACTACTGGTGGTAAGATTTTGTGTAGAAAATCTGAACCTTTAAAACGAACCAAAAAGCTAAGTACAACATAAAAAAGACCTGCTGCAACTAGCCCTGACATCGTTCCAGCAATCCCCCAAGTTTTCACTCCATAGATAATCGGAGCGATAAAAGCAAAACTTGAAGCTAAGAAGATAGGTGGAACAGCTTGGCGATTTACCAATTGAAATATAAGCGTTCCAATACCCGCTGTAAATAAAGCAACGTTTGGATCAAGTCCTGTAAGGATAGGAACAAGAACTAACGCACCAAAAGCAACAAACAAAAACTGCAAACCAATGACGCTATCTTTTAGACGCAATCTATAATCGGTACTATGCATTTACTTCCTTTTTATTTTTAGATTTTTGAGATTAAATAACTCCAATCTCAATTCATTACACTAAAGTCCAATTTTAAACAATTACCCACTTTTTCTAGTAAATTTTCTCACTTCACTGTCTATTTCAAATATCTCATCTAAACTTTTTGGTTTTATATCTTCAAAAAACTTATACGCTTTTTTGCTAAGTGCTGCTAACTCTAAGATATTTATCTTGCCTGCAAAAAACTTCTCTATGGCTATCTCATTTGCAGCATTGACAACAACACCTAAGTGAGGATTTTGGAGTAAACTATCTTTAATCTCCCAGATAGGATATCTTGCCTCTTCTATCTTTCTAAATTCAAAAGTTCCGATTTTACTAAGGTCGATAGATGGCAATATAGGTTCATGTACTTCCCCTAAAAGCGCATAAGCGATGGGAAGTTTCATATCTGCATTTGCTAGTTGAACACATGAGCATCCATCAACAAAATCTATCATCGCATGCATGATGGAGCGAGGCTCTATGAGTGCATCTAAGTTTTGTATATCAAAAAGCCATCTTGCTTCTAAAAGCTCAAAAAGCTTATTTGTCATCGTAGCACTATCTATCGTTATCTTTTTCCCCATAGCCCAGTTTGGATG
>DLUF01000039.1 GCA_002742765.1 Sulfurospirillum sp. UBA12182
CTAAATATTTAGTGGCATTATAGTACATCAATGGCTATGGAGTAAAACAGAGTGACCACGAAGCATTTAAATATTTGAAAAAAGCTTCTGATGCTAATGATACTATGGCTCAATATAATTTAGGTTTTATGTATTTGTATGGATATGGCACAGATAAAGACACACAAAAAGCAGTTGAACTTTTTACACTGAGCGCAAAAGGTGGAAATGATAATGCTAAAAAAGCGTTACAAGATTTAATAGATAAAGGAATAAAATGAAATATGGAATTGTAGTTCTTCTACTTATTTTGGGATTTTATTTTTATAAAAAGGATTCAGATATAAAATCTGAGTGGAGAGAAGATAAAAGTTATACAAAAAATTATAACTTTGGATTAGTAAATACGGCTATTATCTTTGGATGCTCTGAGGGTAGGCGAAATCCTTCAACTACTCAAAATGTTCTAAAATATATTTATAAAGGTGAACCTCTTATGAATGAGCAAGATAAAAAAACAGCATATTGCTCTAAAAAATTAATGCAAAAATATACACCTCAAAAAGTTATTTCTTTAATTCAAGATGAATCATCAACAGATTTGCATGATACAATTACAGCTATTAATGCTTCTATAAACTAAAAAGATTTGTAATTCTCTTTAAGGAAGAGCGACATCTCTTCCTACTTTTCAAAGTATAAAATCCTTTTTTCTACGCAAAACTCCTTAAAAAGACTTTTTTTTATCAAGTTCTCTACCATAATTTTAACTTTTATACAAGTATGAAAAATGTTTGTATGGAATCTATCATATTTCTTGAAGAATTAATTTTTTACGTGGGAAAAATTTTTCCAACGTAAAAAAGCAAAAAAATTTTGGAATTGATAAGATATCAGCATAATTCAATTGAAAATAAAACAAATAAAAGGCCTTGATAGGAGTTGAAATTTGTAAAAAAATAAAAAACATTAAAAAATAAAAATATTCAAAAGGAAATAATATGCAAAAGTATAAAAATAGATGGTTGACTCCGATAGAGTTGTATGAGTTGTATGGATTTTCACTGAGTTGGCAAGCTAAAGCACGCATGTCAGCTAATAAGATTCAAATTCCCTTTATAAAGTTGGGAAAATTTGTGAGATATGATAGGCAAGAAATTGACAAATGGCTTGAAGAGCATAAAGTTTTATGAAGGCTTAATATGAAAATCATAGAAACGATCACAAAATTTTCTCTTGAGGTGCAAAACCAAAAGTTGCGTCTATTTGTAAGAGTTGATTTGTCAACGAAGCTGCAAATATTGCAGCTTCAAAAGCAACTGTTTCACAAGCTAAAAAATACTCATAGCGATGTTGATAATGCAACCCTAACGTTGACATCCTTAATTTTAGCTATTGAAGCCATTGTAAATCAGATTGATAATATTAATCTGAATGCAATAAAACTCAGAAGCAAAAATAACAAGTCAACGAAAAAACGACAAAAGTTACTAGGATATTGGGCAATAGTGAGAACACTAAAAGTGGACCAAAATATGAGCTTTAGAGACATAGCAACTTACTTTGCAAAATACCATAAGCTTGAAGTTTCTTATTCCACGATTTATACATTATGGAATGAGCTAGAAAATAATACACAAATAATGGAGAACTAAAAAATGGCACAAGATCAGATATTTACATTAAAAACCAATGATGGGGAAATAATTATCCCTATACCTATTGCTTTAGATAAAGATAACAAAATATTTTTATGCCAAGTGTTTGAAGAAAATTTAAAGCTTAATAAAAAATATTTGAGGGGGCAACTCATTGTTGTTCATAATCATGTTTTAACTGCTAGCGTTGCTGATACAATTCATTTTGCTGAAGAGTTATATTTGTTCGATTTTGGAAATAGCCAAAACCAGTATTTATCAATTACTGAATACCAAAGTACCAAAAATTTGAAGTTAATCTATGATGGGAAAAATGATGTTTTTATCTCAAAATCTAAAGCACGTGCTATATATAAAATATATAATATGTCTTATATTGGCTATTCAGTGGCTGCTATGCTTGAAAATGAGTATAAATTTACCCCTCAAACTCTCACAAAATTACTCCACCATTACAAATTATTTTTAAAGTAGGTATGTATGTTGAGTATATTTTTTGTAATATGTGCATTATTGGTCGTTTTAGTAGGTTATTATCTAAAAAATACATTTATGAATAACGCTAATAAAGTGCAAAATATTGAAGACTTTGAGGCTAAAAAAGATGAAGGTGTTGCAAATGTTATAGAACCAGTAGAACAAAAGAGTCTTTACATTAAGCCTGAAAAGATGAGATACTGGCTTTATCCTTCAGTTAGAGATCTTAGTTTTGAATTTCAAATTTTATATGATTTAGTTGTCGTTAAAAATCTTTGGATAGATGAACCGTTTCATACAAAGTTCTATGAGATATTCTTGCTTCTCTCAAAAAACAACTTTATGATTCGAAATCCAAATTCAAGTGATTTAATCTTAAATATGAGGGATGAAAATGATATAGTTCGAACTTCAACATCTTATGAGGTATTCAGTACAAATGAACTTTTATACGCTACTATTGAATATTCACTTGATTCAATAGTTGGCTTTTATGAAAGTGATGCAAAAAACATTGTATTTGTTATTGTCCTAATCATTTGTGGCAAATCTCAATACTTTAATCAAAAAGAATTACCTTTAGCTTTGATTCAAGATGTTCTCAAAGAATATAGTGAATTAGAAAATATTTGGTATATTTTAGAACTAATTGAAGCCAAAGATAGAAGGTTTGATTTTATTGAAAAAGCATACGAATTGGCGATTCAAAAAGCTATAACTTATCCCTATAACGATAGTACTTCACCTTTACATTTGCAAATTAGTAGTAATTTGCCAAAAAAAGTTCTTAAAAATATCTAAGCAGGTGTTTATTCACCTGTTTAGTTTTTGTTTTTTTGTATGTTTTTTTAAAAATAAAAGAGAGGCTTAAAACTACCTATTTTAGCCTCTCTTCCTCAAGTATCTCAACAAAATGGAAACTGAAAAAAACATTCACTAATCCTTCTTTTTTACTTTGCAAATACTAAACAAAATTTCATGTTACACTTGGGCTATCTTTTTTATATTTACATACTAAAAATGATAGATGGAACCTCAGTTATTGCTTACGAGCATAATACACCACCTTAACCAAAAGAGGTAAGTTAGGCAAGCTTAAAATTGCAAG